>NZ_JAELTU010000442.1 GCF_016429015.1 Rhizobium sp. ASV20 | reverse complement strand
ATGTGTATAAGAGACAGAACTACAGCTTCCTGTTTGCACCTCTCTTCCACACTGGCATGCGCTATGTCGCGCCAATTCGCAAACAACTCCCCTGGAGAACCATCTTCAACAACTTGGGGCCTCTTGCAAACCCCGTGGAAGATGTTCTAGAGGCTCGCGTCATTGGAGTTGGCCGAAAGGGCCTGGGTCCAGCCTTTGCCGAAGCCTTACGATCATCAGGGCGCCGCAAAGCCATGATCGTCTGCGGTGATGAAGACCTCGATGAGCTCAGCTGCGCGGGCATGTCGCATTGCTGGATGCTCAAGGAGAAGAGCCCCGGCGGCGAAGTCTACGTGGACTATTTTACGGTTCACCCTGACGATTTTGGCGTCAAGGCTCACCCTCTAGGCACCGTGTCGTCCGGGAAAGAGCCAGAGGAGAATGCCGCCATTCTGAACGATATTCTGCACGGCAAACTTCCCGAAAACGACCCGCTTATCGAGTTTATCCTCATCAACACCGCAGCGCTATTTGTCGTATCAGGTATCTGCGAAGCTGACTCA
>NZ_JAELTU010000441.1 GCF_016429015.1 Rhizobium sp. ASV20 | reverse complement strand
AGAAGGTTACAAGCGGCTTGGGAAGATGCTCAAGCGGCTGTCATTTCGAACCTTCGTGATACCCGGAAATTCCGACGACAAGGACGCGATGCGTTCTGCACTTCCAGGCTTTATTGGAAGCAATGCGGCAGGCCCCTACATTTTGCTGAATACTGCGACGATGTGCTCCTGCTTGGCCTCGACGCCACCGTCGACGGGGCAGCATATGGAGATGTCACCGATCATCTTCCTTGGCTTCAACGGAAACTTGAGGCGTTTCCAATCGGCACTGCGATGCTCTTCATCCACCACCATACTTTCTCAGTGGAATCCAACTGATTGACGAAATCATGTGCAGGGGAATTGACGAACTTGCGGAACTTCTAGAGCTGCACGGTCACCGAATCACAGTATCCTCAGGTCATGTTCATCGCGCAATATCAAGCACGGTTGCGACGACGCCAAGTTATGTTTGCGGTTCAATCTGTCAGGCAAACCCGCTTTTCTTGACCGAAACGCAGATTCCACCGGTGACCGATCCTACGGCTTTGATGGTGCACAAAA
>NZ_JAELTU010000044.1 GCF_016429015.1 Rhizobium sp. ASV20 | reverse complement strand
CCGCCCGCGGCTTTCTGGCCGGGCCGGCTTTCCCTATGTTTCACCATGCTTGTCTCGAAATTGATATGTGCGTGCAAATAGCATCTGGCCGCCACTTGGCAAAGCGCTTTCCGATCTGCGATGATCCATGCACAAAATGTCACATTGGGAGGATTGCGCATGGATATGACCGGCGAAGAGCGGATCGCAGCACCCAGGGACGCCGTATGGGCAGCATTGAACGACCCCGAGATCCTGAAGCAATGTATTCCCGGCTGTCAAAGCCTGGAGAGAGTTTCTCCGACGGAACTGACCGCAACCGTCAAGCTCAAGATCGGCCCGGTATCCGCGTCCTTCAACGGTGAGGTCAAGCTTTCCAATATCAATGCGCCGGAAAGCTACACCATATCGGGCGAAGGAAAGGGTGGCATCGCCGGGTTTGCCAAGGGCGGCGCAGATGTCGTGTTGAAAGAAGACGGCGACGAAACGATCCTGCAATATGAAGCCAAGGCACAGGTGGGCGGCAAGATCGCGCAGCTCGGCTCGCGGCTGGTCGATTCCAGCGCCAAGAAGCTGGCGCAGCAGTTTTTTGCCGATTTCACCGCGGCGATAAACGGCCAGGCCAACGCCTGATTGCCGCGACGACGTTTCGCGTCCATATTGAGAATCATGACATCGAAATCTGACATCTGGTCCATCCGGCCAGCACGCGAAGAAGATATGCAATGCCTTGCGGAGATTTATCTCGGCGTTCGGCGCGAAACCTTCTTCTGGGTCGATCCCGACCACTTCACCCTTGAAGACTTCGCCGTTCACAGCAACGGAGAGCACCTGCTCGTCTGCGAAAGTGAGCACGGCGCCATCGCGGGATTTGCGGCAGTCTGGGAGCCGGACGACTTCATCCACATGCTTTACATTCTGCCGGCCTTTCAGGGGCACGGCGCAGGCAAGGCGCTGCTTGCTGCTCTGCCCGATTGGCCGACACGCCGCTACAGACTGAAATGCCTGGTCAGGAATGAGCGAGCGATATCCTTTTATCGGACGCTTGGCTTCGAGATCATCGGCAACGGTGCTTCGCCAGAGGGCGATTACAAAGAGATGCGGCTCGCTGACTTCAGCTCACTTTGACGGGAGCTGGCCGGCGATCTGTTCGGCACGCGTCCGGTGTTTGTCGGCTTCCGCCTGCCAGCGCACGGCTTCCTGCGTCTGATTGCGGGCGCGCCTGCGATGCTTCCCCTGATTGAACCAGGTTACGCCGGCTCCGACGACCATACCGAGGATCAGCGCTACGAATACCAAGACGAATAGTGGCGCATTCAGCGACAGCACCTGATCGTCTGGCTTGAAAGGATTGAGCGCGAGTGTCACCGATTGCCGGTTGGCAACGCAAAATATGATCAGAATGATGCCGAGCGGCAGCAATATCAGCAGATTGACGATCTTCTTGGCCATTGCGCAGCTCCTTATATTCACGAGCATGCTTACACCTGCAAGCATGCCTTCCTCAGCCGCAGAATAGAAAAGAGGCTGATGAATTCAAGTGCCACTGCGTCGCGGCACAATCATGTCCGAAGGGGCATGGCTGGAAAATTCGGGCCGCGCCGACCGATCAATTGTCGTCTTCTTCCTCGTCACCGGCGCCAGGATTCAGCCGCTCGCGCAGCTCCTTGCCGGTTTTGAAGAATGGCACCCACTTTTCCTCGACAAACACTGTGTCGCCGGTACGCGGGTTGCGACCGGATCGCGAAGGCCGGTTCTTGACGGAGAAGGCACCGAAGCCGCGAAGTTCGACCCGGTTTCCGGCTGCGAGCGCATCGGTGATCTCATCGAGGACAGCGTTGACGATATTTTCGACGTCGCGGTGATAGAGATGCGGGTTGCGGGCGGCAACAATCTGCACCAATTCCGATTTGATCACGGCTACCCCCTTTAAATCATTGATTTATTAATCGGCTGCACCCTGCCAAACAGAAAGCAGGCCGTCAAGAAACAACTTCTCTGTCATGATCTTCTGGAGAGCGTCTCCTTTTACAAAAGGATCATAACCGAACATGTTTAGCAACCGGGAAGCCGCAGCCGGCCAAAAGAAGGATGAGCTCTTGTCTTCCGGCTTCCAATCGATGATCGGCAAATCCTTCTTGACCTTGCGTGTCTCGAGGTATGCACGAATTTCGTCTTCGCCGCCCAGCGTATCGATCAGCTTGTTCTGAAGCGCCTGACGGCCGGTGAAAATGCTGCCGTCGGCAAGCTTCAAAACAGTCTCACGCGGCAGCTTGCGGCGATCGGCGACAAGATCGACGAACCAGGCGTAGCTATCCATGACCATGTTGCGGATCATGTTCTTGGCGTCTTCGCTGGCCGGATGGAAAGGCGACGGCTCGGCCTTGAGCGGTGCGGATTTGATCTCGTCGAGGGAAACGCCGACCTTGTCGAGCAGATCCTTTACCTGCGGGTACTGAAAGATGACGCCGATCGACCCGGTGATCGACGTGTCGCCAGCGACGATATCATCGCCGGCGGCTGCGATCATGTAACCGGCCGAAGCGGCAACGGTGCGGATGTCGGAAACGACAGGCTTCTTGGCGGCAACAGCGCGGATCGCCTTGAAGATGCGTTCGCCGCCGTAAGTCGTGCCGCCGGTCGACGAGATGGAAACGACCAGCGCCTTGACCTGATCGCTATCGCGGATCTTCTTCAGCCGCTCGAGAAGTTCGGGGTCGTCCTGGATCAGCCCGGAAATCGTGACGCGGGCGATTTGCGGTCCGCGCGTGTCCGGCAGATCGTTTGCAAAGAACCGATAGAGCGCAAAACCAAGCCCCACGAGCAGCAAAACAGCAATAATGCGCCAGAAACCCAGCTTGCGGCGTAATTGTCGCCGATCCGCGATTGCAGAACTGTCCATCACGCCTTATTTCTCCCTGAAACAAACTGAATGCGATACCAACAGGATCATAACACCTTGAAACCGGCACAATCCTTAGACAAAAGCTGTCCCCGTCTTCGATGTCGCCGGCAGGGCGTCGCTCTGTTGGTTTATCAGATAGGATATCGCCCCATCGGATGAAACCGATTTATGGCATATTTTCCTGCCAAATTTCCCGGGTTGCTGAAAAAAATCCATATTGGCAAGCCAGCGCAATAATGCGAAACGATCCGATGGGCTTTGACACAGCCTCGAATGGCGTGAATGCGGTTCTCCGGATCAGATAAAGACGGACCTTGTTGCATGCTCAATACGATCGAGACTCCCGGCGAGGCTATCCGCCCATTGCCGGAGCGCAACGCATATAGAGACGCGACCTTCCACTCCTCGCGGGTGAGACGGCTGAGGGTACTATTGCCGTTGGCCGCCGTGATCGTCACGCTCATCTTCGTTGCCGTATCGGTCATCCGCGCCTATCTGCCCGCAGAGATTCAGATCGAGGGCGCCAAGATCGAGGACGGCAAGGTGGTCATGGAACGTCCCGCCATCGCTGGCCGTAACAAGGATGGCATCAATTACTCCATGCTGGCGGAAAAGGCGCTGCAGGATATCAAGAACCCGAATATGATCACGCTCAAGACCATCAAGGCCTCGATGCCCGTCAATACCGACGTGATCGCCCATGTAACCGCTCGAAGTGCGGATTTCGACCGCCAGGCCGACACTCTGAAATTGACCGAGCCCTTCACCATTGTGATGGACAACGGCTTGCGGGCCGAGTTCAAGACCGCGTTCCTGGATGTCAAGAAAGGCGACCTGTCCAGCCAGGATCAAGTTGCCATCTCCCGAGACGGCATGTCGGTTGTTGCGCGTTCGCTCAAGATGACGGATAAGGGAAGCGTAATCCTATTCGACGGACAGGTTCAAGTGCATATCGAACCGTCCGCTCTCCACAATTCATCTAGCGAACAGAAGCCGGGCGGTTCATGATAAATCATTGGCAAAATTCAATTTTCCATTCCAGCTTTCGCAAGGTCGGCCTTCTCTGTGCCTTCGGCGCGCTTACTTTCTTCGCCGCAGCCGAAGCAGGAGCACAGACAACGACAAGCACGATGCCGGGCCTTGCCCTTTCCAAGGACCAGCCGATCCAGATCGAAAGTGACAAGCTGGAGATCCACGACCAGGAAAGCCAGGCCGTGTTTACCGGCAACGTCAAGGTCGTTCAGGGCACCACGACGATGCAGTCCGGCAAGATGACTGTCTTCTACAAGAAGAAGCAGCCGGCCGACGCCAACAAGCAGCCTGACAATCCGGTCGCCAAGGCCGCCAAGGAGCAGAATGAATCCCTGGTGTCGGGCAATGCGAACATCGACCACATTCTGGTCACCGATAAAGTCTACCTCGTTTCCGGAACGCAGACGGCAACCGCCGAAGACGGTTCCTTCGACATGACCAACCAGCTCGCCATTCTCAAAGGCAAGAAGGTTGTTCTGACGGACGGACCGAACGTCTTCACCGGTTGCCAGCTCACCGTGCATATGGCGACGGGCGAAGCTCAGCTGGATTCCTGTGGGGGCCGCGTCCAGATCCAGCTCGATCCGAAGTCGCAGCAAGTGCAGCAGCAACAAAAGAAAAACTGATACTGGCGCCCTCGTGACCACATCCACAACCTCCACCCTACCCGGCATGCCCGGACCGTCTTCTGCGACATCCGGCACGCCGGCCGCGGATAAAGCACGCTATCAGGGCACCCTGATCGCGCGCGGCCTCACCAAGACCTACCGCACACGGCGCGTCGTCAACGGCGTTTCGCTGGTGGTGCGGCGTGGCGAGGCGGTTGGCCTGCTTGGACCGAACGGTGCTGGCAAGACCACCTGTTTCTACATGATAACCGGGCTGGTGCCGGTGGATGAAGGTACGATCGAGATCGATGGCAACAATGTCACTTCGATGCCGATGTATCGACGCGCTCGACTTGGCGTCGGCTACCTTCCGCAGGAAGCATCGATCTTCCGTGGCCTGACGGTGGAGCAAAATATCCGCGCCGTGCTCGAGGTCCACGAGAAGGACAAGGCGAAACGCGAACACAAGATCGACGAGTTGCTGGAAGAGTTCCACATTCGCAATCTTCGCACGGTGCCGGCGATCGCGCTGTCGGGCGGCGAGCGGCGACGTCTCGAAATCGCCCGCGCGCTCGCGACCGATCCGACCTTCATGCTGCTCGACGAACCATTCGCCGGTGTTGACCCGATCTCGGTCGCAGACATTCAGAACCTCGTGCATCATCTGACGGCACGCGGCATCGGCGTGCTGATCACTGACCACAACGTTCGCGAAACGCTTGGCCTGATCGACCGCGCCTACATCATCCATGCGGGCGAGGTGCTGACCCATGGCAGAGCCAACGATATCGTCAGCAACCCTGAAGTTCGCAAGCTCTATCTCGGCGACAATTTCAGCCTTTGATTGGCGGATAGCAGACCAGCTCGCCCGCTAATATTGCCGAGCTCCGCCATGGGGCCGAAATCTATTTTCGGCTGCATAGTTCCGCTTGACCAAAACTTATAAAAAAGCAATTTTTGGGCCAGTTGGAATTTCGCAAAGATCTTGGAGACGAAGACCGCGAATTCCCGAGGAATTCAAGGGAGTCCTGCGTCCGCCATGGCATTATCGGCCAATCTTTTCCTGCGCCAAAGCCAAAGCCTGGTGATGACACCGCAACTGATGCAATCCATCCAGTTGCTGCAGATGACTCACATTGAGCTGACCCAATTCATCGCGCAGGAAGTCGAGAAAAATCCCCTGCTGGAATTTGCGTCAAATGACGAGGATTTGGGCGGCCACGGCGAACGCGAGACCAAGGACGACCATTTCGAGGCAGCGGGCGAAACGGGCGGCGACGACTTCGGCGGCAGCACAGACAACCTCGCCAGTGACTGGTACGAGAGCGACAATACCGGCCATGCCGACAGACTGAGCAACGAACTCGACAGCAATTTCGGCAACGTCTTTTCCGACGATGCAAGTCCGCAGCGCGCGGATGCGCCTGAGCTTTTGAGCCAATGGAAATCCATGCCCGGCGGCGAGGCAGGCGAAAGTTACGATCTGGACGACTTCGTTGCCGGCCAGATATCGCTGCGCGACCATCTGAACCAGCAGATCCCTTTCTCGCTTCCCGCCATGGGCGACCGGCTGATTGCTCAGCATCTCGTCGACCAGCTGGACGAGAGCGGCTATCTGCGGGCCGATCTCAGCGAAACGGCCGAGCGCCTTGGTTCGAGCGTCGGCGAGGTGGAACGCGTGCTGGATGTACTGCAGCTCCTCGATCCTCCGGGTGTCTTCGCTCGCTCTCTCAGCGAATGCCTGGCTCTCCAGCTTCGGCAAAAGGATCGCTTCGATCCGGCAATGGAGCGGTTGATCGAGAATCTGGAACTGCTTGCCCGGCGCGATTTCGCGACGTTGAAAAGACTCTGCGGCGTCGACGAGGAAGATCTTCTCGATATGATGGCGGAAATCCGCCAGCTCAATCCGAAGCCCGGCAGCGGCTTCGAGACCGGCATATCCGAGTCGATCATGCCCGATATCGTGGTGCGCCCGTCTGCAGACGGCAGCTGGCTGGTGGAGCTCAATCCCGATGCGCTGCCGCGCGTACTGGTCAGCCAGTCCTATTTCGCCTCGGTGTCGAAGACCAGCCAGGACCACGCCTTCCTCTCGGAATGCCTTCAGAACGCCAATTGGCTGACCCGCAGCCTCGACCAGCGCGCCAAGACGATCATGAAGGTCGCCAGCGAGATCGTTCGGCAACAGGACGCCTTTCTGATCCACGGCGTCGATCATCTGCGGCCCCTCAATCTGAAGACCGTGGCGGATGCCATCAAGATGCATGAGTCGACGGTCAGCCGCGTGACCTCGAACAAATACATGCTGACGCCGCGCGGGCTGTTCGAGCTCAAATATTTCTTCACGGTTTCAATCAACGCCGTCGAGGGCGGCGATGGCCATTCCGCCGAAGCCGTGCGTCACAAGATCCGCCTGCTGATATCGAACGAGAGCCCCGATGCGGTGCTTTCCGACGACGATATCGTCGATACGCTGAAAAAGGGCGGCATCGAGCTTGCTCGCCGCACGGTTGCAAAATACCGCGAAGCCATGAACATCCCCTCGTCCGTGCAGCGACGTCGAGAGAAGCGAGCGCTGGCAAAAGTCGGCAGTTTCTGACGATTGACGATGTTCAATCGTAGATTGTCCATCTCCTAACAGTCAGTTAAGATGCAGTTGACTTTCCAATGCGGCAGGGCTAGAAGCCCGCCGCAATCGCTGCAGGACAGCATGACCATGAAACTTATCCCCATCATCCCGAAGGCGGCCAATATACGCAATTTGTCTTTGACCGCGTGAAGTGCTTGGATGAGCTTGAGGCTTGGCGTAAACTGGTACGCGCAATAACCACTACAAGAAGGGAAACTCCATGAGTGTGCGTGTCTCCGGTAAACATATGGAAATTGGTGACTCCTTCCGTCAGCGGATCGAGGACCAGATCGGTATGGCCGTGACGAAATACTTCGACGGGGGGTATTCGGGTCAGGTAACTGTGCACAAGTCAAGCTCGCGCTTTGCGGCCGATTGCAAGCTTCACCTCGACAGCGGTGTCGTATTGCATGCTGCCGGGGAAGCTATGGACCCGCAGCTTGCGTTTGACGCAGCTTCCGAGCGCATCGAAAAGCGTCTGCGACGCTACAAGCGCAAACTCAAGGACCATCAGGCCGGCAATCATTCGAACGGTCAGGCAGAAGTTGCCTACACCGTCATGGACGGCGTCCCGGATGACGACGATGAGGTTCCTGCCGATTTCGCTCCGGTGATCGTCGCCGAAAGCACGAAGCAATTGATGACAATGTCGGTCGCGACCGCCGTGATGGCGCTCGACATGACCGACGAGCCGTTGCTGCTCTTCCGCAGCCCCGGCAAGGAACACCTCAACATCGTCTACCGTCGACAGGACGGTAACATTGGCTGGATAGACGCAGCCAATATCAAAGGCTGAGAATAGAAGAAGAGCGGCGACTGCGCGTAACGTCAGCCGGCCGCCGCTCCCGTTTACCGGTTCTCGGCGACACGAAGGATAAAGAGAATGGCATTGGCAGATTTGCTACACCAAGATGCGATCATCCCCGCCTTGAAGGCAAATTCCAAAAAACAACTGCTTCAGGAGCTGGCAGCCAAGGCCTCCAAACTGACCGGACTGCCCGAGCGCGAGATATTCGACGTTGTCCTGCAGCGCGAGCGCCTGGGCTCTACCGGTGTCGGCAACGGCATCGCCATTCCGCACGGCAAGCTTGCCAGCATCAAATCCATTGCAGGGATCTTCGCGCGCCTCGAGGCGCCCGTCGATTTCGAAGCGCTGGACGACCAACCCGTCGATCTGGTCTTCCTGCTGCTCGCGCCTGAAGGCGCAGGTGCCGACCACCTCAAGGCACTCTCCCGAATTGCCCGCGTTTTGCGAGACCAGGACCTGGTCGCAAAGCTGCGCGCCACCGATTCCGCTTCAGCGATCTATGCGTTCCTCAACGAGGAACAGGCCTCCAACGCCGCCTGACGAATTGCGTCGCATCGGACCAAGGCAAAAATAAGAGCCGGATGATCTGAGATCATCCGGCTCTTATTTTTATCGCTACGGTGGCTCAAATCCTTTTGGGATCCATCAGCCGCGTATTTGTTATTCCTGCGGATTTCCAGGAAACGTCCGCAGACTTTCCTGGAAATGCTCCGAGAAGATCAGGCGTCTTTCTCATCCAGCGGGCTGTTGACGCCCTGCTCGGCGTTTTCGACGATCTTCGGGCCACCCTTGGCGACACCGACCATAGCCGGACGCAGAACGCGGTCGCCGATGACGAAGCCGGCCTGCACCACCTGTACGACCGTGTTGTTCGGCACTTCCGGATTCGGAATTTCGAACATCGCCTGATGGAAATTGGGATCGAACTTCTGTCCGATCGGCTCGAGCTGGCGCACGCCATGGCGCTCCAGGGCCGAAAGCATCGAACGTTCGGTCATCTCGACGCCTTCGATCAGCGTCGTCAAGCCGGCATCGCCGCCGGCACGCGCTTCAGCCGGAATGGCGTCCAGCGTACGGCGCAGGTTATCCGCCACCGCCAGCATGTCTCGCGCGAAGCTTGCCACGGAATAGGACTTTGCATCCTTCACCTCGCGTTCGGTGCGCCGGCGAAGATTGTCCATTTCGGCAGCGAGGCGCAGATAGCGGTCGCGCAGTTCGCCGTTCTCGGCCTTCAGCAGCTCAACCGGATCGGGCTGGGACGGTTCCACCGTATCAACGGTTTCCACAGTATCCTGCGCGAAATCCGCTGAAGTGTCGGCCACCGTGGCGTCAGGTCCGGTTTTCGTTGTTTCGTCGGTCATGACGGTCTCCGAATTGCTTTGTCTTTTAGATGTGCCCGATATCGAGGTTTAACCGGAAAAAATCAAGGCTTTGTCGAGAAGATCAGGCAAATCTCGGCTTTGTGCGGGCCACGGGACGGTTGCGAGTAGCAATGTCTGGAGCTTACATGCCCGGCCGTGACAGCCTCGAAATCAGCTGTGCAGTATAATCGACCATGGGCACGATGCGGGCGTAATTGAGTCGGGTCGGGCCGATGACGCCGACCGCGCCGACGATCCGGTCGTCGTCATCGCGATATGGCGCGACGATGAGCGAGGAGCCCGACAACGAGAAGAGCTTGTTTTCCGAGCCGATGAAGATGCGCACGCCCGGTCCACTTTCGGCAAGGTTGAGGATCTCGATGAGGCTGTCCTTCTTTTCGAGGTCGTCGAAGAGCAGACGCAGGCGGTCCAGATCCTCGGCACCGCCGACTTCGGCCAGCAGGTTGGCATGGCCGCGCACGATAAGCTGCGTCGGCTTGCCATCGTCATCATCGCCCGACAGCACGGCGATGCCGCGCTCGACCAGCTGGTGCGACAGGCTATCCAGCTCGCTGCGCACGCTGTCCTTCAGGCTTTGGAGCTGCCGGCGCAGCTCCGGCAGGGTCTGACCCGTCATGTGGGCATTGAGGAAATTGGCGGCTTCCGTCAGCTGCGACGAGGTAACGCCCGCCGGCAATTCGATGATGCGGTTTTCGACCTGGTCGTGATCGCCGACGAGTACGGCGAGCGCCTTGGTCGCCTCCAGGCGGATGAACTCCACATGCTTCAGCACGGGATCGCTCTTGGAGGTGATCACAAGGCCGGCGCCGCGCGAAATGCCCGAGAGCATGCGACTGGCTTCCGTCATGACCGATTCCATCGGCTGGTCGCGATTGCTGCCGCGCACCTGACGATCGATGCTGGCGCGGTCCTCGGCGGAGAGATCGCCGACCTGCATGAAAGCATCGACGAAGAAGCGCAAGCCAACCTGGGTCGGCAGGCGGCCGGCGCTGATATGCGGCGAATAGATCAGGCCCAGCTCTTCCAGATCGCTCATGACATTGCGCACGGATGCCGGCGAAAGCGACATCGGCAGCAGGCGCGAGAGGTTGCGTGAGCCGAGCGGCTCGCCGTTCTCCAGGTAGCCTTCGACGATACGGCGGAATATTTCCTTGGAGCGTTCGTCAAGCGCAGCAATGACATCCGAAACCGACGATGTCGTGAATACCATTTCGCTGCCAAATCCGTTCCGTTGAGCCTTAGCGAAAATATAATCATTCGGTTAGCAATCGCAAAAGGGAAAAATGCGCCCCCTGCCGAACCAGGGCTTTTCCACCTGCTTTTCCTTTGCAAAACCCGCCTGTGGGTCGTAGAAGCGGTCAACGAACTTTCAGGAGAGTGGAATGAGACCTTCAGGCAGAAAAACCGACCAGATGCGCAAGGTGTCGTTCGAGCGTAACTTTTCCAAGCATGCGGAAGGCTCGTGCCTGGTCAAGTTCGGCGACACGCATGTGCTCTGCACGGCCAGCCTGGAAGACAAGACGCCGCCATGGCTGCGCAACAGCGGCAAGGGTTGGGTCACCGCCGAATACGGCATGCTGCCGCGTGCCACCGGCGAGCGCATGAAGCGTGAAGCCGCTACCGGCAAGCAGGGCGGCCGCACGCAGGAAATTCAGCGCCTCATCGGCCGGTCGCTCCGCGCCGTTGTCGACCTGAAGGAACTGGGCGAGCGGCAGATCACCGTCGACTGCGACGTCATCCAGGCCGATGGCGGCACCCGCACGGCGTCGATCACGGGCGGCTGGATCGCGCTTTACGACTGCCTGAAGTGGATGGAAAGCCGCAACATGATCAAGGTCGAACGCGTGCTGAAGGACCATATCGCCGCGATCTCCTGCGGCATCTTCGCAAACCAGCCGGTGATCGATCTCGATTATCTCGAGGACTCCTCGGCCGAAACCGATGCCAACTTCGTCATGACGGGTAAGGGCGGTATCGTGGAGATCCAGGGAACAGCTGAGGGCGCGCCTTTCAGCGAAGAGGAATTCGCCACGCTGATGGGCCTTGCCAAGAACGGCATTGCCGAACTGGTGGAACTGCAGAAGCAGGCGATCGCCTAAGGACTTGTTGCAATGGCAGACGCGGTCCTCGGAAGCATCCTTGAAACGGCTCTCTACGCAGACAATCTCGACGCTGCCGAAGCCTTTTACGGTGGCATTCTCGGGCTGGAGAAGATCTCACGCGGCGGCAACCGTCACATTTTCTACCGTTGCGGACCGGGCGTGCTGCTGATCTTCAACAGCGAGGAAACCGTGAAGCCGCACGAACCGGGCGCCCTGCCCGTGCCGCCGCATGGCACCAAGGGCCCCGGCCATGTGTGCTTCCGCGTCGATGGCGACGAGATCGAGGCCATGGCACAGAAGCTGAAAGCTGCCGGTATCGCCATCGAAGCCGATTTTCACTGGCCGAATGGCGGCCGCTCGATTTACTTCCGCGATCCGGCCGGCAACAGCCTGGAATGCGCCGAACCCCGCATCTGGGGCCTTTGACGGGATAAGACATGCGTAAGCTCGATACCAAGACCATTGTCGTCGCCAGCCACAATGCCGGCAAGATCCGCGAAATACAGGATCTGATCGGCCCCTTCGGCTTTACCGCCAAGTCGGCTGCCGAGCTTAACTTCATCGAGCCGGACGAGACCGGCACGACATTCGAGGAAAACGCCGCGATCAAGGCGCTTGCCTCGGCCAAGGCCTCCGGCTTGCCGGCTCTATCGGACGATTCCGGTCTGGTGGTCGATGCGCTCGGCGGCGATCCGGGCGTCTATACCGCCAACTGGGCTGAAACGGCCGACGGTACCCGCGATTTCGCAATGGCGATGCAGAAGGTCGAAACCGCGCTCGAAAAGGCCGGCGCGACCTCTGCGGAAAGCCGCACCGCGCGCTTCGTCAGCGTGCTTTGCCTCGCCTGGCCCGATGGCCATACCGAGCTTTTCCGCGGCGAAGTGGAAGGCACTGTCGTCTGGCCGCCGCGAGGAACGCAGGGCTTCGGCTACGATCCGGTTTTCAAACCTGAAGGTTACGACACGACCTTCGGCGAAATGAGCGCCGACCAGAAGCATGGCTGGAAGCATGGCGATTCGCACGCGCTTTCGCATCGCGCCCGCGCCTTCAAGACTTTTGTCGAAACCTGCCTGGAGGCGTAAGCTTACTTCGTGGAAATCGTGGATACACAGGACCTGATGCGCGGCGCGCAATTGCTACCCGATACTGGCGAGCCCGGTTTCGGGGTCTATGTCCATTGGCCGTTTTGCGCGGCCAAGTGTCCCTATTGCGATTTCAACAGCCATGTCCGCCATCAACCGGTCGATCAGGAACGTTTCGCCGCTGCTTTCCTGAAGGAAATGGCGACGATGCGGATGCTCAGCGGCCCGAAGACCGTGACAAGCGTCTTCCTCGGCGGCGGCACGCCTTCGCTGATGAAGCCGGAAACGGTCGGCGCGATCCTCGACGGTATTGCCAAGACCTGGCACATGCCTGACGGCATCGAAATCACCATGGAAGCCAATCCCTCGAGCGTCGAGGCAGAGCGCTTTCGCGGCTATCGCGCGGCCGGCGTCAACCGTGTGTCGATGGGTGTGCAGGCCCTGAACGACCGCGACCTGAAATTCCTCGGACGTCTGCATAATGTCGAGGATGCGCTGAAGGCGATCAAGCTGGCGCGCGAGATCTTCCCGCGCATGTCCTTCGACCTTATCTATGCCCGCCCGAACCAGACCGTCGAGGAATGGGAGCGCGAGCTGAAGGAGGCAATCTCCTATGCTGTCGACCATCTCTCGCTATACCAGCTGACGATCGAAGAGGGCACGCCCTTTTATGGTCTCCACAAGGCGGGAAAGCTGATCGTGCCGGACGGCGATCAATCGGCGCTGCTCTATGAGGCAACGCAAGAGATCACCGAGCGCGAGGGCATGCCAGCCTATGAGGTTTCCAACCACGCGCGGCCTGGCGCGGAAAGCCGGCATAATCTCACCTATTGGCGCTACGGCGACTATGCCGGCATTGGCCCCGGTGCCCACGGTCGTTTGACCCAGGGACCACAGAAGCTGGCAACCGCCACGGAGCGCAAGCCGGAGAGTTGGCTCGAGATGGTCGAGCGCGACGGTCACGGCATGGCCGACCAGGAGATGCTTGGCTTCGACGAGCAGGCCGACGAATTGCTGCTGATGGGATTGCGGCTGCGCGAAGGAGTCGACCTCGCTCGCTGGCAGCAGCTTTCCGGCCGCGATCCCGATCCGCAGCGCGAAGCCTTTTTACTGGAACACGGTTTCATAGAGCGGATCGGCAATTCCCGCTTGCGCTGCACGCCGGCGGGAATGCTGGTTCTCGATTCCGTCGTCGCCGATCTCGCCTGCTGAAGCTGGCGCGGCGTATTATTGCGCCGCCACCCGCCTTTTGCCGAGAGCAAGCAACCTTCCATCGATAGCCGCAAGGCCGAGCGCGATCATCGCCATGCCGATGAAGTGCTTCGGCTGCAGATCTTCGCCGAGGATGAGCGCGCCCAGCAGAATGGCGCTGACGGGAATGAGGAAGGTCACCAGCATCAGGTTGGTGGCGCCCGCCGTCGCGAGAATACGGAAGAACAACACATAGGCGATGGCGGTCGACAGGATGGCAAGACCGGCAAGCGCGAGCCATGTCTCCGTCGATGGCATTGCGAGCGTCCAGGGACGATCGACGAAAAGCGCGATGGGCAGCAGCAGAACTATCGAGGCCGTGACCTGGCCGGCGGCCGGAATGATCGGCGCAAGCCCCATGCGGCGGAAACGGCGGCCGAATATGCCGGCCAGCGAATAGCTGAAAGCGGCACCCAGCACGGCCAGCTGTGCCAGCATATTCGAACCGAGGCTTGCAAGCACCGAGGGGCCGATCATCAACGCCACGCCGGCGAAGCCGACAATGACGCCGATCAGGCGATTGCCGGTCATCCTCTCATCCACCGTCAGGAAGTGCGCAACGATAACTGCAAAGAGCGGCGTGGTGGCGTTTAGGATCGAAGCCAATCCACTGGCAATGTGCGTCTGCCCCCAGACGATGAGCAGGAAGGGAATGACGTTGTTGAGAAAGCCCATCGCGAAGAAGGCAAGCCAGGTCTGGCGGTCTCGCGGCATGGAATGACCAGTCGCCCGCACGATGATGTTCAGGGCGATTGCCGCCAGCCCTACGCGGGCGGTGACGATGGTGAAGGGTGGAAGTTCACGCACAAGAATGCCGTTGAACAGGAAGGAGCCGCCCCAAAGAATGGATAGCCCCACCAGCATGCTCCACTCGACTGCACCCATGGATTTCTGAGGCATGAGACCATCTCCGGCGTTGTATGATTGAGTTATTCTTATCGGCGATCTCAATGGACAGCATTGTCAACTCGTCGATTTGTTGAGATAATCTGCCAATGCACTCGTTCTTACAAACGAGTCTTTCTCGGAATATGGTTTAGCCTAGCTCAATCGTTATGGATCAGCTGCCGTCCCTTTCCGCCCTGCGCGCCTTCGAAGCTTCAGCCCGGCACCTCAGCATGACGCTGGCTGCGAGCGAGCTGCATGTGACGCCGGGCGCTATCAGCCTGCAGGTCCGCGATCTCGAAAGCGCGCTTGGCGTACGGCTCTTCGAGCGGCGAACGCGCAGCCTGGCCCTGACTGCGGATGGCGCCGAATATTTCGCAACGATGCGGACGGCGTTTCGGCTCATTCGCGAGGCGACTGCAGCACTGGCCATGCGCTCGAAGGATACGGTCCTGACCCTCACCTGCACGGCCGGCTTTGCCACGCATTGGCTGGTGCCGCGGCTGAGGCGCTTCGAAGAGGCGCATCCCGACATCGATCTTCGGATCAGCGCTTCGCATCGCATGATGGATTTCCAGCGGGATGGAATAGACATCGCCATTCGCCATGGCCTTGGCGGCTATGAGGGGCTAGCGAGCGAGAGACTGCTCGATGACGAATATGTGCCGATGTGCACGCCCGAGATAGCCGCGACGCTGGGTGCCTCACCCACGGCTGATGCTCTCGCAAATCTGACGCTGATCCACGACGTCTATCGGCGAGATTGGGAGCTTTGGCTGCAGGCGGCTGGCGCGACCCGCGTGGACGCCACGCACGGGCCGGTCTTTACCGATGGCATGGGCGCCTATCACGCCATGAAGGCCGGGCTCGGGGTCGCGCTGATGCGCCGCTCCTTCGTGGAGCAGGAGTTAGTCGAGGGAACGCTCGTCACGCCTTTCCCAATCGGGCTTGCGAGCGCGTTCGCCTATCACCTCGTCTATCCGCCCGGCGCATTGGAAAGGCCGGCAATTGCGGCCCTGCGAGCCTGGCTGCTTTCCGAAGTTTCTCGCACGACACCGCCGGCTTGAGCGGCGCGCGCTTCAAAGATGACAAAGTGCCGGACGGGCCGCCGGTTTTCACGTCCGATAGCCGGCTAACAGCATGCAAAAAGAAACGGCCGGCTTTTGAGCCGGCCGTAAAACATGATGAAATACCGATCGCGAGGCTTACTCGTTAATAAGGCGCTTCAGCAGCTCGATCTCATGCGACAGCTTGCTATCACCGGAGATCAGTTCCTCGATCTTGCGCACCGCATGCAGAACTGTGGTGTGGTCGCGACCGCCGAAGCGACGGCCGATTTCCGGGAAGGAACGCGGCGTCAGTGTCTTCGACAGATACATGGCGATCTGGCGCGGCTTGACGATGACGCGCGTGCGGCGGTTCGAGACCAGTTCCTGACGCGAGACGTTGTAGTGGCGTGCGACGATACGCTGGATGTCTTCGATACGGACGCGGCGCGGTTCACCGGAGCCGACCAAGTGAGCGAGAAGCTCGTCGACGCGCTCGACCGTCAGATTCGGCTCGAAAGAGCGACGGAAGATCAGCTGGTTGAAGGCGCCTTCCAGTTCGCGGCCGCTTGCGGTGACATTGCGGGCAACGTGAGACAGAAGCTCGGCCGGGATTTCCAGCGACGGATCGTCCTGACGGGCGGCATCCAGGCGACGCTTGAGGATTTCAAGGCGCATTTCATAGTCCGGAGCCTCGACCTCGATCGCAACACCGCCCTGAAGACGCGAGCGAACGCGCGGATCGAGCGATTCCAGCTCCCAAGGGGCGCGGTCAGCAGCGACAACAACCTGCTTGGCGCTGTCGAGCAGCATGTTGAGCAGATGGCAGAACTCATGCTGGATCATCTTGCCCTGCAGGAACTGCATGTCGTCGATGATGAGCAGATCGATGTTGCGCAGCGAATCCTTCAGCGTCAGCGCGTCGTTGTCGCGGATCGCGGTTGCAAAGCGCCACATGAAGTATTCAGCCGTCAGATAGACCACGCGCAGACCGCGCGGATTCTGGACGGCCGCATTGGCGATCGCCTGCAGCAGGTGCGTCTTGCCAAGGCCGACCGTCGCATGGACGAAAAGCGGATTGAAGCGCACTGCGCCGGAACCAGCCTCTGCGATGGTCTTTGCGGCAGCAAGGCTCACGCGGTTCGAGCCGCCCTCGACGAAGGTGTCGAAGGTGAAACGAGAGTCGAGCGGCGAGCCGAACAGTGGCGAACCCGATGTCGACGGCCGGGCAGCAGCGGCCGCACTGACGGCTTGAGCGGCGGCATGGCCGGCCGGCTGGGCGACGGCACGGCGGATCGGCGCAACGGCAGCCGGATCCGGCACGACAGCCTGTTCTTCAGCAGATGGCTTTGTGCTCTGCCGGGCCGCGGTGCGCACCAGAATTTCGACTTTCAGGACCTCTGCATCTTCAGCCTGGAAGAGGCTGGTGATCAGGTCGAGATAACGATTGTTGATCCACGACTTCAAAAAGGTCGTCGGAACGGTGAGACGAACGACACTCTTGGATACCGAGTGAAGCTTGAGACGCGCAAACCAGCTGGCGTAAACATCGGGACCAACTTGAGCCTTCAAGCGCGCGCTGACGCGCTCGAACAAAACATTTTGCGCCACGTCGCCCTTTTCCCCCGCCGCTTCTAAGCAAACCGCGCCGAACGCCTGTGCATTGTCCCCATTTTCCAACGCACCCGCCGTCCTCGTATGTATCTGCATTATAGTGCCGCCTTCCACAGTCTCTTATGGGGCAAGGCAGCAAAGCGCCATCGCCCCTGGATCTTCGCCAAGGCATGGTGGTCGCGCTCGTTGTCCAAGCTGCGCCGCATACCGGTTCATCAGCCGAGCCCAGCCAATGGGCTATACAGAAGCACTGTGGCGAAAACCGAGCTTCAATGCGGTCTTCGTCCTGGCGTCTGTAGCTGGAGCATCAGTCGGCCCTCGTATTCCGACCGGCTGCCCCAACGGCTGTCAACTTTTCTCCCCTCCCCACAGCCACGTCATCGACCGGCCGCAAAGGACAGACAAGCTACCTCGTTCCGCAAGCGTTGCCGCTTCCGGCTTTAACTCGTCAACTGTTTGAAAAAACGGAACTGAACCGCTCCGTCACAAGAGACAAAATCACCCACGCCGCCGTTAGTGACGGTGTTCGCAAAAGCCGTTTAAGGTGAAATCCGCGCCCCTTGTTGAAATGCATTTAGGCAGGATCGTGGGCAGATATCAACGATGAATTTTACACAAAATTAAGAGGCAGCCATTGACTCCGGAGGTCAATTTTGACTGTCACAAGCCCTTCAAAAAAGAATCGCTGTTGAATCAAAGAGATTCCCGTTCGGCGCGATTCTTGTGGCTTTCAAAACAAAAAAAATAAAAAATCCCTTGACTCACTTGTGAGCCGGCAACGCGTCACGCAGATCACGCAGCGCTGAGATATCCTGTCATAACCCTTTGTTTTCAAATGTATATTTCTGTCACGCCATTGACATGATCAGCCGGTCGATTTTGGTATTGCGGCATTTTTTTGGCCGAATCCAAAAAGCCCGGCACAAGGGCCGGGCTTAAGTGTAACGACGAAATCGTTAAGAGAATGTTAGGCGGTCGGTGCCGACAGAGCCTTCACACGCTTTGCAAGACGCGAAACCTTGCGGGAAGCGGTGTTGGCGTGAAGCACGCCCTTGGTAGCTGCGCGGGCCAGTTCCGGCTGAGCAGCAATGAAGGCTGCCTTTGCGCGATCCGCATCACCCGATGCGATGGCTTCTTCGACCTGGCGAACGAAAGTGCGAACGCGCGAGCGACGAGCCTTGTTGACTTCAGTGCGGCGGGCGATCTTGCGGGTCGCTTTTTTCGCCGAGGTAGTATTGGCCATGTATGCCTCTCTTAGAATTCGAACATAACTCCATCGTTGCAGCGCGGGCCTCGCGGCCACTTCATCCAGCAATGCGGGAGCAATTGCGGAAAACCAGAGCGGCTTTCCAAACTGTGGCGGGCATATAACCGGAATGAGCCTCGGCGTCAACGCGGATTCTTGCCGAGGCCTCGTATTTCCGGATTCTCGGCCTACCGGTTCTTGAAGGCTGGCTTACGCTTTTCGACAAAGGCAGCCATCCCTTCCTTCTGATCTTCGGTCGAGAACAAGCTATGGAACAGACGACGCTCGAAACGCAACCCTTCTTCGAGTGTGGTCTCCTGGGCACGATTGACCGCTTCCTTGGCCATGAGCACGGAAGGACGGGAATAAGATGCAATCTTCGAAGCTGCCGCCAGAGCTTCGTCCAGCAGCTTGTCTGCGGGCACGACACGCGCCACCAAGCCCGCACGCTCGGCCTCCGCCGCATCCATCATCCGTCCCGTCAATATCAGGTCCATCGCCTTCGCCCCGCCGACGGCGCGCGTCAGGCGCTGCGAGCCACCCATGCCGGGAATGACGCCGAGCGTGATTTCCGGCTGGCCGAACTTCGCCGTCTCCGACGCAATGATGAAATCGCACATCATGGCAAGCTCGCAGCCGCCGCCGAGTGCAAAGCCGCTGACCGCTGCGATCACCGGCTTGCGCGCCTTGGCGATGTCGTCCCAGCCGCTGAAGAAGTCATTCTTATAGGCGTCGACGAAATCGAGCGTTTGCATTTCCTTGATATCGGCGCCAGCGGCAAAGGCCTTTTCCGAACCTGTAAGGACAATCGCGCCGATCGCATCGTCGGCGTGGAAGGCCGCATAGGCCTGCTTCAGCTCGGTGAGCACGGTGGAATTCAGCGCATTCAACGCCTGCGGCCGGTTGAGCCGGATGAGGCCAACCGCGCCATGTGTCTCAACGATGAGGGTTTCGTAAGCCATTTCTCTCTCCCTTCAATCAGCTCAATCAATTTTGACAGGCGGCACAATAGAAAGAAGAGCGCCCTGCCTGGACGATACGACCGACCGTACCGCTGCAACCCGGCGTACTGCAAGGCTGCGCCTCGCGATCGTAGACCGAAAACGAATGCTGGAAGTAACCGAGCGAGCCATCCGTCTGGATGTGATCGCGCAGCGACGAACCACCTGCCGCGATTGCATCGGCAATGACCTCCCGGATAGCAACGACCAGGGCCTGCAGCGCCTCGGTGGGTTTGCCGCCATCGGCGACCAGCGTACCGGCGGCGCGCAGCGGCGACAGGTGCGAGCGCCAAAGCGCTTCGCAGACATATATATTACCGAGGCCGGCGATGTTCTTCTGATCCAGCAGCGCGCTCTTCAGCGGCTGCGCCTTGCCCACGAAACGCTCAGCCAGGTAATCGGCACCCAGCTCGTTTCCCGTGGGTTCGGGGCCGAGGTCCCGAAAGAAGGGGTGGTTTGCGATCTCGGAACGCCTGACGATATCCATGAAGCCGAAGCGGCGAGGATCATTGTAGATGACACGCGCATCGCCGTTTCCGCCCGCCAGATGGAAGACAACGTGATCGTGCTTCTCGTCCTTGGAACGCGGATGGTGAAAGTCTCCCGGCATCTCCGCAGATGCACCGGCTTCGACCCGAAACGAGCCGGACATTCCGAGATGCGACACGATCGTCATGCCGTCATCGAGGTCGATCAGAAGATATTTGGCGCGACGGGACAGCGACGTGATGCCGCGGCCCGAGACGACCTGGGCGAAATCGGTCGGGAACGGAAAGCGCAAATCGACGCGACGCAGCTCCAATTCTCTCAGAACAGCGCCTTCCATGGAGGGGGCGAGACCTCGTCTGACGGTTTCGACCTCTGGTAATTCCGGCATGGCTATCCATCTTTATGTTTCAACCGCTTATGATCTGAGCTATAGCCCGGAGGCATTGCGGCTGGTGATCTGGCTGAGAGATAGCGTGGCAAACGCGATTTCGCTATGGTCCGCCGCTGAATACTGCGTAATTCCTTGGATCGGGTTCGATTTGAGGATGAAATTATGCAGGAAATTTAGAATGCTACGACGACCTTAGCGCGTCACATATGACGCGCGGCGCCGTAGCGTAACGGAGTTGAGCCGATGGCAGACAGCCGCACCTCCGCCGATGGCGGCATGGAAACATCCTATGGCTTCCGCGAAGTGGCCGATGGCGAAAAGCAAGGCCTCGTCAACGAGGTGTTCCACAAGGTCGCCAAGCGCTACGACGTGATGAACGATGTCATGTCCATGGGCATGCACCGCGCCTGGAAAGACGCGACGATATCGGCGCTCAACCCGCGCAAGGAAGCAGGCTACAAGGTTCTGGACGTTGCCGGCGGCACCGGCGACATCGCCTTCCGTATCGTCGAAGCGTCCAATCGGCTGGCACACGCCACCGTGCTCGACATCAATGGTTCGATGCTTGCCGTCGGTGCAGAGCGTGCCGAGAAAAAGAAGCTCTCGGACAACCTCACCTTCGTCGAAGCCAATGCCGAAGAGCTGCCCTTCGATCCTAACTCATTCGACGCCTATACGATCGCCTTCGGCATCCGCAATGTGCCGCGTATCGATGTGGCTCTGAAGGAAGCCTATCGCGTGCTGAAGCGCGGCGGCCGGCTGCTGGTGCTGGAATTCTCCGAGGTCGATCTGCCACTGCTCGATCGCGTTTACGACGCGTGGTCCTTCAATGCCATTCCGAAGTTCGGCAAGGCGATAACAGGCGATGCCGAGCCCTATCAGTATCTGGTGGAATCGATCCGCAAGTTCCCGAACCAGCAGGACTTCGCCACGATGATCCGCGAAGCCGGATTCTCGCGCGTGAACTTCACCAATTACACCGGCGGCATCGCCGCGCTGCACTCTGGCTGGAAGCTCTGAAGCATGATGTGCAGTCACCCGATGCGGCTTATGGCCTCCACGTTCCGAGACCTTGAGACGCTATGAGTGCTTTCAGCGCATATTTCGGCCTCGTCCGGGTCGGCTGGGTACTCGTGCGCGAAGGCGTGGTGATAGCCCTCCCCTCCGAGGGCTTGCCGCCTTCCGTCAGCTTCGCGAAATCCTTCGTCAGCATCTTCGCTCGCAGAAAGGCAAAGAGCCAGGCGCGTAGCGACCGTCTTGCCAAGGCGGTCGAAAGGCTTGGACCTTCCTATGTGAAGATCGGCCAGTTTCTGGCAACGCGGCCCGATGTCGTCGGCGTCGACATGGCCAACGACCTGTCTCAGTTGCAGGACCGGATGGCCTTCTTTCCGCATGCGACTGCAACCGCAGCGATCGAGACTTCTCTCGGGCGGCGGATCGACGATCTTTATGTCAGCTTCGGCGAACCCATCGCGGCGGCGTCGATCGCCCAGGTCCATCCTGCGGAAATCGAAACGCCCGAGGGGCGCAAGCGCGTCGCCGTCAAGGTGGTCCGCCCAGGTGTGCGGCAGCGCTTCGTCAACGATATCAAGGCAATGTATCTGGTTGCGGGCCTGCAGGAACGCTTCATGCCCTCCAGCCGGCGTCTTCGTCCGGTGGAAGTGACCAAGACGCTCGAGCAGACGACGAAGGTCGAGATGGACCTGCGGCTGGAAGCAGCCGCTCTTTCGGAAATCGCCGAAAACACCGAAAAGGATCCGGGTTTCCGCGTTCCGAAGGTCGATTGGGAACGCACCGGCCGCGACGTCATCACCATGGAGTGGATCGACGGCGTGAAGATGTCCGACGTCGAGGGATTGAAGGCTGCCGGCCACGATCTCAATGCGCTCGCCGACACGCTGATCCAGTCCTTCCTCCGCCATACGCTGCGCGACGGCTTTTTCCACGCCGACATGCACCCTGGCAACCTCTTCGTCGATGCCGCCGGCATGGTCGTCGCCGTCGACATGGGTATCGTCGGGCGACTTGGCCGGAAGGAGCGCCGCTTCCTCGCCGAAATCCTCTACGGCTTCATCACGCGCGACTATCTTCGCGTCGCGGAAGTGCATTTCGAAGCCGGCTACGTACCCTCTCATCACAACATGGAAAGTTTCGCCCAGGCGATCCGCGCCATCGGCGAGCCGATCCATGGGCAGCCGGCCGAGACCATCTCGATGGGCAAGCTGCTGACGTTGCTCTTCGAAGTGACCGAACTCTTCGACATGGAGACGCGGCCCGAGCTGGTCATGCTGCAGAAGACCATGGTCGTGGTCGAGGGCGTGTCGCGCATGCTCAATCCGCGCTTCAACATGTGGAAGGCTTCGGAACCGGTCGTCGGCGACTGGATCCGCACCAATCTCGGCCCGAAGCGGATCATGACCGACCTGAAGGACGGTCTGAAGGCGGCCGTGAAACTGGCCGAAGCGGCCCCCGAGATTGCCGCCAAGACCGAGAAGTTCCACCACGAACTGCTGCACATGAGCGAAAACGGCCTGCGCTTCGACGCGCAGACCGCAGAGGCGATCGGCAAGGCCGAGGCCAAGCACAGCCGTTCCGGCCGTTTCGCGTTGTGGGTGATCGCGCTTACGCTTCTCTACATCGCCTGGCATCTGAGCTGATCGATACCGCTGCTCCCATCATCAGCCGACGTGATAGCGGCTGACGATGGGGTAATGTCGACATTGCCTGATTTTCATCTCTCCGAAGCTATATACCCGGGCAAACATAGAGTTGCGCGGCAAGCCGACTGGTCTCAAGCTTCGAAAGCAAGCCAGCCGGAGCATCATGCCGCAAAGTGTGGGTAGCTTTCGGACGGCATCAAGCTCTGCTTGTTTGTTTCCGGAGCGGATTCAGGTTTTAGGCCGAACGGGTCTAAAATCATCAGGCTCTACCGAGGTGTTCGCTATTTGGGATATCCCATTGGCGATAAGGCTCGCATAGCCTTGCGAAAAAGGAGAACAAAAGACATGGAGCGTCAGAGAGCCGGCATCGAACTCACCGGGCAGCCCTTGGGGTTCAGCGACCTGGTTCGGATCGGCGCGGGTGTCGCCCTGCCTTCGGCATCGGAAAACGGCATGGCGCGGGTGCGGCTGGCGCGCAACGTTCTCGAAAACGCCATTCACTCCGGCATGCCTGTCTACGGCTCGACAACCGGCGTCGGCGCCATGAAGGACGTCGAATGGTCGTCCGACGATCTCGACGCCTTCAATCTCGGCCTGGTGCGCGCCCATCATTTCGGCACCGGCGCCCCCTTTTCCATGTCGGTCGTGCGCAATGCCATGGCCATCCGCGTCAATACCGCCCTGACGGGACAAGTCGGCTGTTCGCAGGAGCTGATCGACGCCTATCTGCAACTGCTCAGCGCCGATGTCATCCCTGTGGTCCGTCGCACCGGTTCCATCGGTTGTGCCGATATTGGCCTGATGGGCCAGATCGGCGCGGTTCTGACCGGCGTTGGTGAGGCTGTCTATCGCGGCCGCCGCATGCAGGCGGCCGATGCCTTCAGCGCTGCCGGCATCGACGCCGTGAAGATGCTGCCGCGCGACAGCCTGGCTTCGCTCAGCGTCAATGCCGTGAGCTTCGCAGCCGCCGCCGAAACCACCCGCAATGCCGCCGCCTCGATCCGCGTACTGCTGGCAACCGGCATGATGGCGGCCGGCGCACTCGGCACCTCGCGCGATCCCTGGATTTCTGTACGCCATGTCGGCACCCCTCGCGAAGCGTTGATCGGCGCCTGGCTCTGCAACGCCTCGGACGAATGGCCCTGGCCGGTCGCAACCCATGTGCAGGACCCGCTTAGCCTACGCATGATCGCTCAGGTCTTCGGCGCCGTCATCGAAAACCTGCTGACGGCCGGTCACAAGATCCTTGCCGCGACCGGTCGCTCCGATGACAATCCGGTTATCGTCGACGGACGCGTCATGACATCAGGAGGTTCTCTTCCACTCGATGTCACCATCCTGCTTGAAGGTGCGCTGATCTGCATGGCGCATGCCGCCCGCAACGCCTTCAATCGCTGTGTCCTGCTCGGCAATGGCCAGCGGCGCGGCCTGCCGGTCAATCTCGTGCCGGAAGGCAAAATTGCCACGGGTTTCGGTCCGATCATCAAGCTTGCCGGCGAAATCTTCTCGCGCGTGCTCTCCATGTCCAACCCGGTTTCGGCCCAATCACTGGTGGTCGCGGCGGGCATGGAAGACGAGGCTGCCTTCCTGCCGCTGGTCATCGAGCGTTTCGAGCGGCAGATGCGGGCGCTGAAGCGCCTGGCGGCGCTGGAGGCGCTATTGTCGGCGCAGGCGATGGATATTCTCGGCGACAAGCCGGAAGGCGTGGCACGCATGCTCTATGACGTCGTGCGCAAACATGCCGATTTCTACGTGGTGGACCGTCCCCTTTCGGCCGAAGTCGAGGCGATCGAGGAGGAACTTGCCTCCGAAGCCTTCATTTCGGAGATGATCGCCCACAAGCCCATCATCGCCTATGATGATTTCTTCGCACTCGGCTCGCTGGAGCGGGTCGAAGAGCGGCTTTATCGCGACACCGTCGCCATCTGAACCAACCGACAAGCGGAGAGACTGTACATGGCCGATTTCGATCTTGTTCTGCAAGGCACCGTCGTTTTGCCCGAGCGCATCGTGGAAGCCGGCTATGTCGCCGTGCGCGACGGCAAGATCGCTGAGGTGGGCATCGGCGTGCCGCCGGCTGCGCGCGAGCGGCACCTGCTCGGCAAGGCGCTGATCCTGCCCGGCGCGATCGACGCGCAAACCCACTCGCTCTCCCAGAAGGATCAGGAAGATTTCATCTGGTCGACGCGTTCGGCAGCCGCCGGCGGCGTCACCACCATCGTCGATATGCCTTATGACGAAGGCAATCTCGTCTGCTCGGCAGCATCGGTGAAGAAGAAGATCGACCACGCCGCGCCGCAGTCGCGCGTCGACTTCGCCCTTTACGGCACGGTCGATCCGGAAGAAGGCCCGGCGCGCATCGCCGAGATGGTCGAGGCCGGTGTCGCCGCTTTCAAATTCTCCACCTTCGGCACCGATCCGAAGCGCTTTCCGCGCATTCCGCCCGCCCTGCTCGATGCCTGCTTTGCCGCGATCGCGCCAACGGGTCTCACCGCCGGCGTCCACAACGAAGATGACGAGGCGGTTCGCACCTATATGGAACAGGTGAAGGCAAGCGGCGTCACCGACTACCGCGCCCACGGCCTTTCCCGCCCGCCGATTACCGAACTGCTGGCCATGCACACGATCTTCGAGACGGGTGCGGATACCGGCTGCCCGGCCCATGTCGTGCATTGCTCGCTCGGCCGCGGCTATGACATCGCCCGCGCCTATCGCCGCGACGGCTTTGAAGCGACGGTCGAATGCTGCATTCACTATCTGACGCTCGACGAGGAAAACGATGTGCGGCGTCTTGGCGGCAAGGCGAAAATTAATCCGCCGATCCGCCCGCGCGCCGAAGTGGAAACCTTGTGGCGCAAGGTGGCGGAAGGCAATGTCTGGCTCGTCTCGACGGACCATGTCAGCTGGTCGGAAAATCGCAAAACCAATCCGGACATGCTGGCGAACGCTTCCGGCGTGCCGGGACTGGAGGTCATGGTGCCGCTCTTCGTCAAGGGTGCGCTGGAACGCGGCGTGCCGCTCACCTGGGCCGCGAAGCTGATGGCGGAAAACCCTGCCAGGCATTTCCGCCTCGATCACATCAAGGGCGCGCTGACGCCGGGCAAGGACGCCGATATCGTCGTGCTGGAGCCGCGCGAAATGGTTTATGACGCGGCGGCGAGCGGCAACAACGTCGTCGGCTGGAGCCCTTATAATGGCATCCGCCTGCCCTGGACTGTGTCGGCCGCCTACCTTAGAGGCAAGCAGATCACCGAGGGACAGAAGGTGCTGGCCGAACCCGGCTCCGGCAGCTTCGTTCGTCCCTTGCCTCGTCAAGTTCTTGCCGGAGATGCAGCCCGATGACCGACACCAAGCGCCACAACCTGCCCGTCAACGCCGACCGTATCGCTGAAGACATCGATGCGCTGGCCGGCATTACCGAGCCGGGCCATCCCTGGACGCGCCGGGCCTTTTCGCCGCTCTTCCTGGAGGGGCGTGCCTACATCGAGGCCCGCATGAAAGCTGCTGGTCTCACGACGCGCATGGATGCCGCCGGCAATCTGATCGGCCGGCGCGAAGGGACTAAACCCGGCCTCGGCACCATCCTTGTCGGTTCGCATTCCGACACCGTTCCCGATGGTGGCCGCTTCGACGGCATCGCCGGTACGATCGCCGCGCTTGAAGTCGCCCGCTCCTTGAAGGATCGTGGCATCGAACTCGACCATGATCTGGAGATCGTCGATTTCCTGGCCGAAGAAGTCAGCATCTTCGGCGTGTCCTGCATCGGCAGCCGCGGCATGACCGGCCAGATCCCGGAGGCATGGCTCTCCCGCACGAGCGGTGATCGCACGCTTTCGCAGGGCATTGCCGAGGTCGGCGGTGATCCCTCCGTGCTACTCTCCCAGAAGCGGCCGGATATTGCCGGCTTCCTGGAGCTGCATATCGAGCAGGGCCCTGTGCTGGAAGCCGAGAACAAGGATATCGGCATCGTCACCGCGATCGCCGGCATCACCCGCATCGAAATCACAGTGGAAGGCCGCGCTGACCATGCCGGCACGACGCCGATGGATCGCCGTGCGGATGCGCTGGTAGCCGCCTCGCAACTGGTCCTCGACATTCGCCAACGCGCTGCTGAACAGGCAAAGACGCCGGGGCATTTCGCCGCCACCGTCGGCGAATTCCGCATCGAGCCGAATGCCGCCAATGTCGTGCCCTCGAAGGTCGTGCTCTTGATCGACGGCCGCGCCGAAATCCGCAGCGACATGGAAGATTTCCTCGCCTGGATCGACGGCGAGGTGAAGATCATCGCCGCCGACTATGGCGTGACGATCAATACGCCGGTGCGCGTCTCCGACAATATGCCGACCCCCGGCGCGCCGGTGCTGCTCGAAACCCTTGAGCGCGCCTGCGACACGGTCGGCGCCAAGCATCGCCGCATGGCCTCCGGCGCCGGCCACGACACGGCCTGGATCGCCAAGGTCGCACCTGCCGCCATGATCTTCGTGCCCTGCAAGGAAGGCCGCAGCCATTGCGCCGAAGAATGGGCCGAGAATGACGACATCGCCATGGGCGCGGCCGTTCTTTTTGAAGCGGTGCGCGACATGGACAAGAACCTCAAACAGAACCGGGAGTAGTCAATGGGACGCGTACTCGTTGCCAAGGATGTGGAAGCGGCCGTCAAGGGCGGCTCGGTTTACGCCGCGGGCGGTGGCGGCTGGGCCGATCACGGCCGCATGCTCGGCTATGCGGCCGTCAATGTCGGCAAGCCGGAGCTGGTGTCGATCGACGAACTTGATGATAACGACTGGATCGCGACGGCAGCCGCCATCGGCGCGCCGGCCTCCACGACCCCCTGGGAAATGCAGGGCATCGACTACGTGAAAGCCGCGCAGCTGCTGCAGGACGAACTTGGCGAAAAGCTTTCCGGCCTGATCATCGGCCAGAACGGCAAGTCCTCGACGCTGAACGGCTGGCTGCCATCGGCCATTCTCGGAACCAAGGTGGTGGACGCGGTCGGTGACATTCGCGCCCATCCGACGGGCGACATGGGCTCGATCGGCATGGCGGGTTCGCCCGAGCAGATGATCCAGACCGCCGTCGGCGGCAACCGCGCCGAAAACCGCTATATCGAGCTGGTCGTGAAGGGCGCGACGGCGAAGATTTCGCCGATCCTGCGCGCAGCATCCGACCAGTCCGGCGGCTTCATCGCCTCCTGCCGCAACCCCTTGCGCGCCTCCTATGTCCGCACGCATGCAGCGCTCGGCGGCATCTCCATGGCGCTTTCGCTCGGCGAAGCGATCATCGAGGCGGAAAAGAAGGGCGGCAGCGCCGTCATCGACGCCATCTGCAAGACCACCGGCGGCCATATCCTGGCTGAAGGCACGATCACCAAGAAGGACGTCGTTTACACGAAGGAAGCCTTCGATATCGGCACCGTCACGGTCGGCAGCGGCGAAAAGGCCGTCGTCATGCATGTGATGAACGAGTACATGGCCGTCGAGGATACCGGCGGCAAGCGGCTCGCAACCTTCCCCTCCGTCATCACCACGCTATCGCCGGAAGGCGAGCCCTTGAGCGTCGGCCAGCTGCACGAGGGCATGAAGGTTTTCATCCTGCATGTGCCGATGGATATCATTCCGCTGTCTGCCAGCGTGCTCGACCCCACGGTCTATCCCTCCGTCGAAAAGGCGATGGGGATCGAGATCGCGAAATACGCACTGGCCGGCAAGAAAGGCTGAGAAGCGCAGGAGGCTTGAATGGCCCGCGACGCCGGTCTCGAGGAATTGCTGAGAGAAGAGCTCGGGCAGCGGCCCGGGCTCAGCGAAAAAGCGATGTTCGGCGGCTGGGCCTTTCTGCTCAACGGCCATCTGATGTGCGGCGCCCGTGTCGACGGAATGCTGATCCGCCTTGGCAAAGGTAACGATGCCTGGGCGCTGGAGCAGCATGACGTCAAAACCATGTTGATGGGCGGCCGCGAGATGAAGGGGTGGCTGCGTGCCGGGCCGGAAGCCTATGGCAACGACATGCTGCGCAAGCGGCTGCTTCTGGCCGCGCTGGACTTCGTCGAAGGCCTGCCGCCGAAATAGCCGGGCGACCGAAACAACAAGGAAAACAGGGAAGGGAAATCCATGCCGAAAGCCAATCCACGTCACCCGAAATTCCCCATTCCGGGCGGCCCGGAGCTGCGTGCCAAGGGCTGGCGGCAGGAGGCCCTGCTGCGCCTGCTCGAAAACGTACTCTCGGTCGGCGAAGATCCCGACAATCTCGTCGTCTACGCAGCACTCGGCAAGGCTGCCCGTAACTGGGCTGCGCACAAGGGCATCGTCAAGGCGCTGACCGAAATGGATGAGAACCAGACCCTGCTCATCCAATCCGGCAAGCCGATCGGCCTCATCCGCACGCATGACAAGGCGCCGCTCGTCATCATGGCGAACTGCAACATCGTCGGGCAATGGGCAAAGGCCGAGGTGTTCTACGAGCTGCAGCGCAAGGGCCTGATCTGCTGGGGTGGCCTGACGGCCGGCGCCTGGCAATATATCGGCAGCCAAGGCGTCATCCAGGGCACCTATGAAATCTTCATGCGCATCGCCGAGCGTCGCTTCGGCGGTGATCTCTTCGGCCGTTTCGTGCTGACCGCCGGCCTCGGCGGCATGGGCGGCGCACAGCCGCTCGCCGGCCGTATGGCGGGTGCCGCCATCCTCTGCGTCGATATCGATGCGGAGCGCGCCAGGAAGCGCCAGGAAATCGGCTATCTGCAGGAAATTGCACCCGACCTCGATTCCGCGCTGGCGATGATCGATGCTGCGGTCAAGGAAAAGCGGGCGCTTTCCGTCGGCCTCGTCGGCAATGCGGCCGAAATCTATCCCGAGATTGCACGCCGCGGCATCGTGCCCGATATCGTCACCGACCAGACCTCGGCCCACGATCTCGTCTATGGCTACGTGCCGAAGGGCATGAGCCTCAGCCAAGTCAAGGATCTGCGCGACGACGGTCAGGGCCAGCTGATGGCCGCAAGCCGCGCCTCGATCGTCGAGCATGTGAAGGCCATGCTGGATTTCCAGAAGAAGGGCTCCGAAGTCTTCGACAACGGCAACCTGATCCGCACCCAGGCGAAGGAAGGCGGCGTTGCGAACGCTTTCGATATCCCGATCTTTACCGAAGCCTATCTACGGCCGCTCTTCTGCCGTGCTATCGGCCCCTTCCGCTGGATGGCACTCTCCGGCGAGGAAAGCGATATCGCCCGCATCGACGATCTGCTGCTGGACATGTTCCCGGACAACAAGATCATCACCAACTGGATCAAGCTTGCCCGCGAGCACGTGCCGTTCGAAGGTCTGCCGGCGCGTATCGCATGGCTCGGCCATGGTGAGCGCACGGCGCTTGCCCGCCGTGTCAACGAGCTTGTGGCCAGCGGCGAGCTGAAGGGTCCGATCGCGTTTTCGCGCGACCATCTCGACGCCGGCGCCATGGCGCATCCGAACATCATGACCGAGGGTATGAAGGACGGCTCCGACGCCATCGCCGATTGGCCGCTGATCGACGCCATGATGCTCTGCTCGTCGATGGCCGACCTCGTCGTCGTCCACTCCGGCGGCGGCGGCTATGCCGGCTATATGACGAGCTGCGGCGTCACCATCGTCGCAGACGGCACGGCGGCGGCCGACGAACGGCTCGACCATGCGCTGACCAACGACACGGCGCTCGGCGTCATGCGCTATGCCGACGCCGGTTATGAGGAAGCGCTGGACGAAGTTGCGAAAAAGGATGTGCCCTATATCCGACTGGGGTAAGCACGTCTGTTCTTAGCAGCATCGAGAGATTATGGTCCCGGGCAATTCGTAACAAGCTTTGAGAGTTGCCCGTGATCCCCTGGACCTTGCTCGACACTGCGAAAATCCCTGGTGGCGGCGAGTTGCGCCTGAAGCAGCGCGGCCAGGAATTTTCCATCATGCTCGGCACCAACGAGCTGATGAACAGCCGCCTGAGCGGCTCCGAGCGCGCGCTTGCCACGCTTTCCTGTGAGAGAATCAAAGGCCGGAAGACGCCGCATATGCTCATTGGCGGCCTCGGCATGGGCTTTACCTTGCGCGCGGCCCTCGGCGAACTTGGTGCGGATGCGAAGGTTACGGTCGCGGAGCTGGTTCCGACAGTGGTAACCTGGGCGCGCGGGCCGATGGCGGCGGTCTTTGATGGCTGCCTCGATGATCCTCGTGTGGCCATCCACGAGGGTGACGTGCGCCCCCTTATCCGTGCCCACAAGGCGGCCTACGATGCCATTCTGCTCGATGTCGACAATGGTCCCGATGGCATTACGTCGGAGGCCAATGACGGCCTATACGATTATAAGGGCCTGAAGGCGGCACGCGATGCACTTCGCCCCAGCGGCATCCTTGCCGTCTGGTCTTCAGGACCCGATGAGCGCTTCACGAAACGCCTGCGCGATAGCGGTTTTGCGGCCGAGGTGGTCAACACGCGCGCCAACGGCAAGACAGGCGCGCGCCATGTGATCTGGCTCGCCACCAAGGGCTAAGCCTCGCGCTAGAGATAGCGCGTCTCTTCCGGAGCACGATCGAAGCGATCGTCGCGGCCATCGAAATATCCTACGGGAAGCGAGGCGAGTTCCTCGTCGGTGGCATCGTCCAGGCAGCTGACACTGATCGCATAGAACTTGCCGCCGAGTGCGGGATTTTCACCCTGGTTGAAGGAGCTGATGCCGCAGGTCTTGCAGAAGAGATGATGCAAGATGCGCGGGCCGAACTGGTATTCGCCGATATTGCCTTCGCCCGAGGTCAGACGGAAATCGGCAGGCGTGGCGACGGTCAGCCAATTGCGCTTCTTCTTGCAGATGGAACAATTGCACTTGAAGGTGCCCGCCTGCAGGTCGAGATCGGCTTCGTAAGCGACGGCGCCGCAGTGGCAACTTCCATGATAGGTCTTCTTCATCACTCTCATCCTTCCCTTGAGATTGCTTCCGCATAGGTGGCATATTTGTCGAGGGCTTGCACCCAGCCGCCGGTCTGCAGCTTCAGTTCGATATCGTCAGGCAGTTCGACCTTGCGGAAGACGAGCTGCGTCTTCTTCTCACCAAGCTCATGAAATTCCACGGTGACCTGCATCGGATGCTCAGCCCTGCCCTCCTGGTTCTCCCAAGCAAAGGAAAAGACCAGGCGCTCGGGCGGGAGGATCTCCAGATAGCGTCCATGGCTCCAATATTCCTTGCCCTCCTGCGTCAGAATGCAGTGCCGCCAGGCGCCGCCTTCCCGCAGGTCGACGGAAGCAGATGGCGCCGTCATGTTCTGAGGACCCCACCAGCGCATCAGATGCTCAGGTTCCGTCCAAAGGCGAAACAACAATGCACGCGGCGCGGCAATATCGCGTGTCAGCACGATCTCGCGCGGCGAGCGCATGCTGCGATCGTCATTTGCTTGGTTCATCCACCTCTCCCTTTTGCAATAGTGCCGCATAGGCTTCCAGACGATCGAGATTGTCGTTCCAGAACTGCCGGTAATTCTCCAGCCAATCGTCCACCTGCCGGAGCGGCTTCGGCTCCAGCCGGCAGGGACGCCACTGCGCTTCCCTGCCCTTCGAGATCAAACCGGCCTTTTCCAGCACCTTCAGATGCTTGGACACGGCGACCAGCGACATGTCGAAAGGTTCGGCCAGTTCGGAGACGGATGCCTCGCCGTTTGCCAGCCGCGCCAGAATTGCCCGGCGGGTTGGGTCGGCTAGCGCCGAAAGGGTCACGCTCAATGTGTCCATGCGATTTGATAAACCAGAAAGTTAATTAACTTATTGGTTTAATATAGGTCGAAATTTCGGAAGTCAAGCAGCCACCTTCAGAGGCAGGCCGGCAAGGGAACGCCTGACGATGCGGCTATGTGATCTCAGGAGAGGTTGTTCGACACTTCGATCAGGTTGCTGTCCGGATCGCGGAAATAGACCGAGAGTATGGGGCCAGTCGCGCCGGTGCGGCGAACGGGACCTTCCGTAATCGCGACGCCCTCGGCTCTCAGATGAGCGACGACGTCGTCCAGCGGCGTGCTGCTGATGAAGCAAAGGTCGGCGGAGCCCGGTGTCGGTCGCTCGGCCTTGGGTTCGAATTCGTGGCCGGCACGGTGCAGGTTGATCTTCTGGCTGCCGAAGGTGAGAGCCTTGCGGCCCTCCCCGAAGGTTTCGACGCGCATACCGAGAACGCGGGCATAGAAATCGCAGCTCTCCTCAATGCTCGCAACCGTGAGCACCAGATGATCGAGGTGGTCTATGCGGATCATGGCGGTCTCCGGCCTCAACGACGCGCCAGCCTAGCGACGGCCAGAGCGCTGACGAGACATATTGCCAACATGGCGAGGATGAAGGCAACCACAGCATTCCAGCCATCGGCAAGCCAGAAATAGCCGCCGACAGAGCCGGCAATGCTGGAGCCCAGATAGTAGGCGAGCAGATAGAGCGAGGAGGCGTGCCCTTTGAAGCTGCGAGCCAGCCGCCCGACCAATGCGCTGGCGACGGAATGCGTCATGAAGAAGCCGATCGTCACCAGAACGACGCCGAGAATGATCAGAGGCAGAGAACTGGAAAGCGTGACCGCCGCACCGAGCGCCGCGATCAGCACGCCAATCGGCAGCACGATAAAATGACCTATACGGTCGCCGAGCAAACCGGCAGCCCACGAGGCGACGATGCCGAAGAGATAGGCTGTGAAGATCAGGCCGAGCTCGGTCTGGCTGAGGTTATAGGGGGCCGCTACGAGGCGGAAGCCGGCATAGTTATAGACCGTCACGAAGGAGCCCATCACCAGGAAGCCGATGGCAAAGAGCAGAGGCAGAGCCACATTACCGAAGTGACCGCCCCAGGCCTTTATGTGGAAGGCGGCATCGAAGCCCTTGCGCGGTGTAAAATTACGCGACGGCGGCAGCAGATAGAGGAAGCCGACGGCGGCGATCAGGCCGAGAATGCCGACGGTTGCCAGCGCTGGCCGCCAGCTCAGATATTCGGCGATCGTGCCCGTTACCACGCGGCCTGCCATGCCGCCGAAAGCGTTGCCGGCTATATAGAGGCCCATGGCGCCGCCAAGGCCGCGCGGCTCGATTTCTTCAGCGAGATAGGTCATGGCAACAGCCGGCACGCCGCCGAGCAGAAAGCCCTCAAGCGCACGAACGGCGAGCAGCATATGCCAGCTCGGCGACACCGCGCAGACGATCGTACAGATTGCCGCGCCCAGCAGCGAGATGAACATCAGGCTGCGCCGACCGAGGCTTTCGGAAACGGCAGCCGCGCCGAAGATCGCAAAGGCCAGGAAGCCGGTCGAAAGCGACAGCGACAAAGAGCTTGCAGCTGGCGTGACGCCAAAATCCTGAGAGAAGATCGGCATCAGCGGCTGCACGCAATAAAGCAGCGAGAAGGTGGCAAAACCGGAGAGAAACAGGGCTATCGTCGCGCGCCGGAAAGCGGGCGTGCCGCGCGTGAGGAACTGACGGGGGTCGCTTGGCGGTTCATTTTTGACGAGCGTCAATTCGGGGCGGGATGGAACTTCGGAAGCAGTGGTTTGCTGCTTGCTTGCGGCGCGGAACATGGGGGCACTCAACCTTTCTTCCCCTGAAATGTAGCCAGACCCGCTTCATTAGTCCAATATATGGAACAGCCGATCTTGATAGGTTTTGGAGATAGAGTTGGAGCTGCGTCATATCCGCTATTTTCTAGCGCTTGCCGAAGCAGGAAACTTCACCCGCGCCGCCGCCAATCTCGGCATCGGGCAACCGCCGCTCAGCCAGCAGATCCGGGACCTGGAGAACGAAGTCGGCGCGCAACTGTTCCACCGCGTCCCCCACGGCGCCGAGCTGACGGCGGCCGGAGAAGCTTTTCTTGTCGAGGCAAAACTCGCCGTCGATGCGGCGGAAAAGGCAAAGCTCGCCGCCCAGCGCGCCAATCGCGGCGAGATCGGCCGTCTTTCGCTGGGCTTTACCGCCTCTTCCGCCTTCAACACCATCGTAACGGCGACCATTCGCGAATTTCGAGGCCACTGGCCCGAGGTGCGGCTGTCACTGACGGAGATGAATAGCAAGGCACTAATGGAGCGGTTGATGCGCGGCGAGATCGATGCAGCCTTCATTCGTCCCGGCCTGGAAGACCCGCGCGATGTCCGGCTTAAACGCTTTGCCGACGAGCCGATGCTGATTGCGCTTCCGGCGCATCATCCGCTGGCAAAGAAGGAGCGCGTGCCGATCGGCGACTTGACGGGAGAACCCTTCATTCTCTTCCCGCGCATGGTGGGGCTCAGCCTCTACGACGATATCGTCGCAGCCTGCCGCGAAGCGGGCTTCGATCTTGTCGTGACGCAGGAGGCGCCGCAGATCCCCTCCGTCATCAACCTCGTCGCCGCCAATCTCGGCGTTTCCATCGTCCCGGCGTCCGTCGCGCAAATCAGGCTCGACGGTGTGACCTACCGGCCGATCGACGGACCGCCGGTCGTGGCGCGCTTGGGGCTTGCAAGTCTCAAGGCGCAGCGATCACCTGTCATCGCCAATCTCATGAGCCTGATTGCCTAGCCGGAGACCTATTTGCTTTCCAGCAATTCCGGGCGCGCAACCGCTTCATGTTTTTGCTGCGGTTGCTCGAGCTCCCAATAGGGAGGGTTGCCGAATGCCTTCTTCAGATGGTCGGCAATCGCGCGGAGCTTTGCCGAGGGATTGCGGCCTTCGGGATGGGCCATGAAGATGAATTCCGGCTCCGGCCTGTAACCGACATCGATCTCGACGAGTCGCCCTTCCCTCACCGAAGGCCCGGCAATGAAGGCCGGCAGCAGGGCGATGCCGAGCCCGGCAATGGCGGCGTCGTGCAGGACATCGCCGTTGTTGACACCCAATGCCAGTTTCCCGCGAATAACGATCGCGCCTTCCAGGCCTTGGAAGCGCCAGTCGGCGACGCCGCGATTGGTGTAGAAGATACCGCGATGATCTTCGAGGTCGGATAGGGACGCGGGCATGCCATGGCGGCGTAGATAGTCAGGCGAGGCCACGAGAAGGCGGCGGCTGCGGGCGAGCTTCCATGCGACAAGCCGCGAGTCGGCAATCAAGCCGTGGCGAATGATTGCATCATAGCCATCCGAAGCGGGGTCGACCCGGCGGTCGTCGAGATCAAGCGTCAGCTCGATCTCCGGATGCGCGGCGAGGAAGGGATAGAGAACAGGGCCGAGATGCAGGCGACCGAAGGTGACGGGCGCGGCGATGCGCAGAGGCCCCATCAATGTGCCGCGCCGTTCGGCGAGATCGGCAGCGGCCTCGCGTACTTCCTGCGTGATGCGCGTCGCTCTTTGCAGAAAGGCGGTGCCGTCCTCCGTCAGGGTCAGCTTGCGGGTCGTGCGATGGAGCAAAGTCGCCCCCAATGCCCTCTCCATTTCAGAGAGGCGCTCGCTGACCACGGATTTCGACAGGCGTAGCCGTCGCGCGGCCTCGCTGATCGATCCCGCCTCGGCCACGGTCACGAACGTGACGATCCCCTCGATCTTCAGCATCGTTCGGAAACTCCGAATTCGAATTCCACTATTTGCAGACTAATCCGAACGATGAAATCAAGCCATATCTTTCTCAACGGAAACAACGGAGGCACCGCCCTCCGGCAACCCTGAAGGAACAGATCATGTCACGCCTGCAAAACAAGACGGCCCTCATCACCGGCGGCACGACCGGTATCGGCCTCGAAACGGCCCGCCAGTTCATTGCCGAAGGCGCCCGCGTCATCGTGACCGGCAGCAGTGCCGCCAATATCGAAGCCGCCCGCAACGAGCTTGGCGACAAGGCCCTCGTTCTCCAGGCCGATGCCGGCAATGCCGAAGGCCAGCAAGCCGTTGCGGAAGCCGTCAAGAAAGCCTTCGGGCATCTCGACATCGTCTTCGTCAATGCCGGCATTGCCGAGTTCGGCCCGCTCGAACAATGGACGGAAGCTGCATTCGACAAGTCGATCGCCGTCAACGTGAAAGGCCCGTTCTTCCTGGTCCAGGCCTTGCTGCCGCTGCTCTCGAACCCGGCCTCGATCGTGCTCAACACGTCGATCAACGCCCATATCGGCATGCCGAATTCGAGCGTCTACGCGCTGACCAAGGGTGCTTTGCTGACGCTTGCAAAGACACTTTCGGGTGAGCTGATCGGGCGTGGCATCCGCGTCAATGCCGTCAGCCCCGGCCCGATCGCAACGCCGCTGCATAGCAAGTTCGGTCTGTCGGATGCCGATGCGAAGGCCATGGCTTCGCAGATCCAGAGCCAGATCCCGGCCGGTCGCTTCGGCAATTCCAGCGAGGTCGCCAAGGCGATCGTCTTCCTGGCTTCCGATGAATCCGCCTTCACCGTTGGTGCCGAGCTGGTCATCGATGGCGGCATGAGCACGCTCTAGATACAAACATCGCCTCGCAAGCCTGAGGCGCGTTGCGAGGCGATGCCACAGGGAGGGAAGCCCCCATTCCCCCCCTGAAACGATAGTCGATCAGAACATCGTGTTGGTGTTCTTCGACGTCTCGGGGATTGGCTGTACCGAATCCCAATGTTCCTGGATCTTGTTGTCTTCAAGGCGGAAGATATCGACGATGGCACTGCCGCGGTCGCCAGGCTGACGAACGGCATGGACGCGCAGGATAACATAGTCACCGTCGACCATCACGCGCTTGATCTCGCTCTTCGACTGCGGGTAGTCCTTCTTCAGATAATCGATGAAGCCGCGCAGCCCTTCCGGACCGTCGGCGGCCATCGGATTGTGCTGGATGTATTTGCCGAGATATTTGGAAGCGCCATCGAAGTCCTTGTCGTTCAGCGCCTTCTGGTAGAAATCGAGAACGATCTCCTTGTTCTTCAGCTCTTGCGGCGAATAGGCGCGCTCGGCAAAGGCCGGCATGGCGGCGGCCATGATTGGCAGGGCGATCATTGCGAGTTTCATCAGTTTCAAGGCGTTGCTCCTTTGGTCGTTAACCTGTTCAATGTTGTCGAGCCGAGAGGTTCCCGCAAATGATAAGTAGTTGATGTCGATGTGATCGCCCGGCTTGCCCACACGAAAGCGCGCGCTGCATGTGTGGGGCTATCAATGCCATAAGGGCACGCGGCGATTGCCTATTATCCGCCAAAGGCTTAGGCTTATGGACAAAAGAACAGGCGACGGGTTCAGGCATGGTTCTCGCAGGAAAGCGCATCCTTCTCATCATCTCCGGCGGCATCGCGGCCTATAAGAGCCTCGACCTCATTCGCCGGCTGCGCGAGCGCGGCGCAAGCGTGCGGCCCGTCATGACTTCGGGCGCGCAGCAATTCATCACACCGCTCGCCGTCGGTGCGCTTGCCGCCGACCATGTCTTCACCGATCTGTTTTCGCGCCAGGACGAACAGGATGTCGGCCATATCAGGCTGGCGCGCGACTGCGACCTCGTGCTGATCGCGCCGGCAACCGCCGATCTGCTCGCCAAAATGGCAAACGGGCTGGCGGACGATCTTGCCTCGACCATATTGCTTGCCACGGACCGGCCCGCTCTTGCCGCTCCCGCCATGAACCCGAAGATGTGGTCGCATCCGGCGACCAGGCGCAACATCGAGACGCTGCGTGGAGACGGTATCGCCTTTATCGGGCCGATGACCGGCGAGATGGCGGAAAGCGGAGAAGCCGGCGCCGGCCGGATGGCAGAGCCGCTTGATATCGTCGCTGCCGTGGAGATGCGACTGGATAATGGCGCCAAGCCGCTTGCGGGCAAGAAGGTGATCGTCACCTCCGGGCCGACGCATGAGCCGATCGACCCCGTACGTTACATCGCCAACCGATCTTCCGGCCGCCAGGGTCATGCCATTGCGGCGGCACTGGCCACCCTTGGTGCCGATGTCACCCTTGTCTCCGGCCCCGTCACGATAACTGATCCGGCCGGCCTCAAGGTCGTGCATGTCGAGCGGGCCGACGAGATGCGCGATGCCGTGCTTGCCGCCCTTCCCGCCGACATTGCCGTGATGGTGGCGGCGGTCGCGGACTGGCGCGTCGCATCCGCATCGGATCAGAAGATCAAGAAGCATCCGGGCGAGTCGATCCCGACGCTGGCGCTCACTGAAAACCCCGACATATTGAAAACCGTTGGCCACCACACCCAGCGGCCGAAACTCGTCATCGGCTTTGCCGCCGAGACTCAGGATGTAGAGAGCAACGCCCGCGCGAAGCTGGAGCGCAAGGGAGCCGACTTCATCGTCGCCAACGACGTTTCACCGGCAACCGGCATCATGGGCGGCACGCGAAATCGCGTGAAGATCATCAGCCATGGCGGCGTCGAGCAATGGCCCGATCTCGATAAGGATGAGGTGGCGACACGGCTTGCAGCGATGATCGCCGAGAAGATCACGCAGAGATAGCGGCTGGCGTCCGGACCTCATCGGGCACGCGCTCTTCCGGTTGGAACGGCCGGACATGCACGCCGGTATCGTCTATCATCACGGCGCTGCCGTCGGGAATTTCACGCCAGGCATCGACATCGTCGTTCAGCGGTTCCGACACGAGGCAATTGCCTGATCCGACCGGCGAGGCATAGAGGGTCGGCGCCTTGCGGTCGGTCGCATAGCGGATGGCATAGAGCGACCTGCCGTCGGAAAATGCGGCGGTGAATCGCACCAGCACCGAACCTGTCAGGTGCAGCGAGAGGCCTTCGACGAAGCCGATGGCTTCCGCCATGGCCGCGATTGGATTGGCAGCCATGCCGAACTGCATCGCCAACAGGAAAAGAAGTTCTGAATCGGTCGTGCCGCTGCGGGCATGGAACAGCCTGTCGTCGAGCATGGCTTCCATCGGCCGGCGCAGGCGGTCGAAATTGGAGATCTGACCATTGTGCTGGAACGACCAGTTCTCGAAGACGAAGGGATGGCAATTGTCGCGCCGCGTGCCGCCGCCGGTAGCGGCGCGGACATGGGCGAGGAAGAGCGGCGATCGGATCTGCCGCGCCAGGCTCTTCAGATTGCAATCGGACCAGGCAGGCAGGATGTCGCGGTAGCGGCCCGGCTCCGGCCGGTCACCGTACCAGGCGATGCCAAAACCATCGCCATTGGTCGCCGTCTTGGCGCGCGTGGCGCAATGGGATTGTTCGATCAGGGAGTGGGCAGGCGAAGACACCAGCTCCTCCAGATAGAGGGGGTCTCCACGATAGGCTGCCCAACGACACATGCGTCTCTTACTCCGATTCCCGCTGTGTTCCTGTCTCGCGGGAGAATGGCAAATCTTGGACGATTGTTTATTCGGAATGGGTAATAAAGCCTTAATTTTCCATGCCGTAGGGCGCAAGATGACAGATATTTGCCGCTTCGTCCGATCACGTTTGTCATCGCCGTGTTTTCTTCGTGAACCCTGCCGCCACCGAGTTACGATCGAGATTTCGCGCGGCTGGACATTTCAAAGCGATAATAAGTTTGAAGCTCTCTCGGACGGTGCCCCTTGCATCGGCTCGAATTTGAGCTACCTTTACTGTGTCTGAAACGTAACGAAAGGAAGGTGATCCAATGTCTAGTGGGATTTCGGTCTTGGTATCTGGCATGGAAATGGTCGTGAACGTTGCGAGGCAGCCCTCGCCCTGATCAACACCTTCCCGAAGCGGTCTTCGCTTCAGGCCAGTTACGGGCCAAAGCTCATGGGGGGTCGCTTAAGGCGGCCCCTTTTGATTTTCAGCTTTTCGTTTTTTGCCTTGCCAAATTGGAAGAGCGCCTTAGCTAACCCTGCATGTCTTCTCAGGAACAGCCCAACGAGGGCGAAGCCGAACCGAGGCCGCTGAAAGAGCCGGCCCTTACCGCACTCTCATTGTATCCGCAGGATTGGGCCTTGTTCCTCGATATCGACGGAACCTTGCTCGATCTCGCCGAAAGGCCGGAGGCGATCGTCGTGCCGGACTATCTGCCGGGTATGCTCCACGCGCTCTCGCGGCAACTTGGCGGCGCGCTGGCATTGGTGACCGGTCGCGCCATCGAATTCGTCGACCCCCTCTTTGGTCCTTTCCGCTTCCCCGTCGCCGGCCTGCATGGCGCGGAGCGCCGCGATGCCGCCGGAAGGCTGCGGCGCGCGCATATTCCGCCTGCCTTCCAGGATATGAAGCAGGTCATCCAGCGTGAAGCCACGGCCTGGCCCGGCGCTATCGTCGAGGATAAGGGAGCGGCCGTCGCGGTTCACTTCCGGCACGCACCCGCAAGCGAGGTCGAGATCGGCGAAGCCATGCAGCGCCATCTGGACGAAGCCGGCCCGGACTGGAACCTTCAGCACGGCAAGAAGGTGATCGAGATCTGCCCCGCTCATGCGAGCAAAGGGCATGCTGTTGAGGCCTTTCTTGCCGAAGAGCCCTTCGCGGGCCGACGGCCGATTACCATCGGCGACGATGTGACCGACGAGACGATGTTTGCAGCTGCAAACCGTGTCGGCGGCCAATCCGTGCGCATTGGCGACACCAACGGAAAAACGCTTGCGCGTGCATCCATTGCCTCGCCTGTGCGTTTAAGGGACGTGCTGGGAACGCTCGTCAAGTAACCGCGTCAATCGTGGTTGCGCCTTCTCAGCCTTCTCGAAAGGAAGAATTCGTGAGTCGTCTCATCATCGTTTCGAATCGTGTTTCCGTGCCCGATCACAAGGGCGCGGCAGCAGCCGGCGGCCTTGCCGTGGCGCTGCAGGCCGCCCTTGCCGAGCGCGGCGGCATCTGGATGGGCTGGTCCGGTAAATCCAGCGGCGAAGCCGAACCTGAACCGCTGCTGATGACCAAGGACGGCAATATCACCTACGCCCTGACCGATCTGACGCAAAAAGATGTCGAGGAATATTATCAAGGCTTTGCCAATCGGGTGCTCTGGCCAATCTGCCACTATCGGCTCGATCTGGCCGAATATGCCCGCAAGGAAATGACAGGCTATTTTCGCGTCAATCGCTTCTTTGCCCATCGGCTGGCGCCGCTGATCGAGCCCGACGACATCATCTGGGTCCATGATTACCACCTCATCCCTTTGGCGGCAGAACTGCGGCAGATGGGATTGAAGAACCGCATCGGCTTCTTCCTTCACATTCCCTGGCCACCGGCGGACGTTGTGCTCGCCATGCCGGTGCATGAGGAAATCATGCGTGGCCTCTCTTCATACGACCTCCTCGGCTTTCAGACCGAGCATGACCTTGAGAATTTTGCAGGCTGCCTGAAGCGTGAAGGCATGGGCATCGAGAAAAGCCCCGGTCACTTCAGCGCCCACGGCCACGATTTCCGGGGCGGCGCTTATTCGATCGGCATCGAAACGGCAGCCTTCGCTGCTTTCGCTCGCAAGGCCGCATCCCACAGCATGGTACAGAAGGTGCGCAAGAGCATCGAAGGCCGCGATCTGATCCTTGGCGTCGACCGGCTCGATTATTCCAAGGGCATTACCCAGCGCATTGACGCCTTCGAACGTTTCATCACCAACAATCCCGCTCACCAGCGCAGCATCACCTATCTGCAGATCACCCCGAAATCGCGCTCGGAGGTGCCGGAATACGAGGCGATGCAGAACGCCGTCGCCGAACAGGCGGGCCGGGTCAACGGCGCGATCGGAACAGTCGACTGGGTGCCGATCCGCTATATCAACCGCTCGATCAGCCGCCCCATACTGGCCGGTCTTTACAGGCTCGCCAAGGTCGGGCTGGTGACGCCGCTACGCGACGGCATGAACCTTGTCGCCAAGGAATATGTCGCCGCACAGGATCCTGAAGATCCTGGTGTGCTGGTACTCTCGCGCTTTGCCGGCGCGGCGCGCAAGCTGGACGGCGCCTTGCTGGTCAACCCCTACGATGTCGACGGCACAGCCAATGCGCTGGCGCGCGCCGTCAACATGCCGCTGCAGGAGCGGCAGGAACGCTGGCGCGGCATGATGGACTATCTGCTGGAGCATGACGTATCGCACTGGTGCGAGACGTTTCTCAACGACCTGACGGCGGAATAGATCATCCTTGCCCGGCAGCGGCTTCCGCAACCAGCCATTCCGCCAGATGCTCGGCATGCGGGCTTGGTGCGGCCGGCGGCAGCAGCCAGTAGCCGCGCGCCGGCGCCTCCAATATAGGTCCAGCCGTCACCAGGGTACGGGCGGCAAGCAACGAGTCGACCAGCCCCATCCATCCGATCGCAACCCCCTGCTCGCTGAGCGCGGCCTGTACGACCAGCGAGTAGGTATTGAAGCGCAGATCGCCACGGCCGGCATAGACTTCCCGGGTAATGCCGAAGGCGGAAAGATAGCTTTCCCAATCGAACCAAGCCGACGGCATCTCGGAATCGAGGTGAACAAGCGTGGTGCCGGCCAGTCGCGAGGGATCGCTGAATGGACCGTGGCGCTCCGCGAACCCCTTGGTACAGATCGGCACGACCCTCTCCGGCAAGAGCAGTTTCGATGCGGGACCGAATTCATCACGCGTGCCGAAGAAGACGGCGATATCGCCGCTCTCCGGAGCACCGCGATCAAGCCGCTGCGTGGCGACGATCTGGATATCGACTTCGGGATGGAGAAGCCGGAATGCATGCATGCGGGGAATCAGCCAGAGAGCGGAAAAGGCGTAGTCCGTCCGCAGGCGAACGGACGGCCGCTCCGCCTCGACACGGAAACTGCGCACCAGACCATCGACACCGCCGACCGCCCTCTCGACGATCTCGAACAGGCGCTGCCCTTCCGGCGAGAGCGCGACACCGCGATGCTGGCGGCGAAACAGAGAGACACCCATCTGCTCTTCGATGCGGCGGATCTGATAGCTGACGGCGGGCTGCGTCAGACCAAGCGCCGCGGCCGCAGCGGACAGGCTCCCGGAGCGGCCAACTTCCATGAATATCCGCAGCCAGCCAAGATCGACCAAACGTTCAGCCATAAAATTTCCTTTTGGCACCCATCGAAAAATGCCTGCTTCACAGCGAGAACTCTAGTGATGTTCAATAAAATAATCCAATAACAAGAGGGAACCATCGTCATGCGCATGTCTGCAATGGGCCGGCTCGCCGCCGGCGCTCTTCTTTCCGTTCTTTCCTTCGCCGGTGCCGCCCGGGCCGATGGTGACAGCTGCAAGACGATTCACCTGTCAGATCCCGGCTGGACCGACATCACCTCCACCAATGGTGTGACCGGCGTATTGCTGACCGCACTCGGCTACGAGCCTGACATCAAGACCCTCTCCGTGCCCATCGGCTATCAGGCGATGAAAACGGGCGAGATCGATGTCTTCCTCGGCAACTGGATGCCGGCGCAGAAGGCCTTCGTCGACGACCTCAACAAGGCAAAGGCCATCGAGGTGCTGAACCGCAACCTTCAGGGTGCGAAGTTCACGCTCGCGGTCCCGACTTACGTTGCCGACAAGGGCATCAAGGACTTTGTAGATCTGCAGAAACATGCCGACGATTTCAGCCGCAAGATCTACGGCATCGAGCCGGGCGCACCTGCCAATGCCAATATCCAGAAGATGATCGATGCTAACGACTTCGGCCTCAAGGGCTGGGAGCTGGTGGAATCGAGTGAGCAGGCCATGCTCTCACAGGTCGAACGCGCCTCGAAGGACAAGCAGGCAATCGTCTTCCTCGCCTGGGCACCGCATCCGATGAACGAGCGGTTCAAGATCGCCTATCTAGCCGGCGGCGATGCCTATTTCGGTGCGAATTACGGCGGGGCCGAAGTCTATACGCTGGCGCGCACCGGTTGGTCGGCGCAATGCCCGAATGCCGCCAAGCTCTTTCACAACCTGACTTTCGACATCGGCATGGAGAATTCGCTGATGGGTTCGATCCTCGGCGGCGAGACCGCCAAGGATGCGGCGACAGCCTGGTTGAAGGCGCATCCAGATGCCTTGACGCCCTGGCTTGCCGGCGTCACCACTATTGACGGCAAGCCCGGCCTCGACGCCGTCAAAGCCGCCATCGGCCTCTGATTCTCTGGAAAGACACGAATATGTCCCGCCCGAATATCCTCATCCTCATGGTCGATCAGTTCAACGGGACATTGTTTCCCGACGGGCCAGCAGAATTCCTGCATGCTCCGGTCCTGAAAGCCTTGGCGAAGCGCTCCGTGCGCTTTGCCAACAGCTACACCGCAAGCCCGCTCTGCGCGCCGGCGCGCGCCTCCTTCATGTCCGGACAGCTGCCGAGCCGTACGCGCGTCTACGACAATGCCGCGGAGTTCTGCTCGGATATTCCGACCTTTGCGCATCACCTGCGCGCCGCCGGCTACCAGACGGCGCTGTCAGGCAAGATGCATTTCGTCGGCCCGGACCAGATGCACGGCTTCGAGGAGCGGCTGACGACAGACATCTATCCCGCCGACTTCGGCTGGACGCCGGACTACACGAAACCCGGCGAGCGCATCGACTGGTGGTATCACAATCTCGGCTCGGTGACCGGGGCCGGTGTTGCCGAGATTACCAACCAGATGGAATATGACGACGAGGTCGCCTATCACGCCAACCGCAAGCTCTACGACCTTTCCCGTCGCCAAGACGAAAGACCCTGGTGCCTGACCGTCAGCTTCACGCATCCGCACGATCCTTACGTCGCGCGGCGCCGCTTCTGGGATCTCTATGAGGATTGCCCGGCGCTCGACCCTGAAGTGGGCGAAATTCCCTTCGATCGGCAGGACCCGCATTCGCAGCGGCTGATGAAGGCCTGCGATCACACCGCCTTCGACATTACGCCGGAGCAGATTCGCCGGGCGCGACGCGGCTACTTCGCCAACATCTCCTATGTCGACGAGAAGATCGGCGAGATTCTTGAAACGCTCGAGCGCGGCCGCATGGCCGAAAATACCATCATTCTCTTCGTCTCTGATCACGGCGACATGCTCGGCGAGCGTGGCCTCTGGTTCAAGATGAACTTCTTTGAAGGCTCCGCCCGCGTGCCGCTGATGATCGCAGCCCCCGGCTGGCAGCCAAAGCTTATCGACCAGCCGGTTT
>NZ_JAELTU010000440.1 GCF_016429015.1 Rhizobium sp. ASV20 | reverse complement strand
CGCCCCACCAGAGAGCTCGGAGGGTATGTGAGAGCGGGTGGCCAGTCGAGCAATCGGCCGGCCACAACACAACCGCAATCAAACAACTGTACCATATCTTGAAGACTTTCATTGCGTGGTCCCTTGAACAGGCTTGCAGGCTCCGGTCTCGCTAGCGAGGGATTCATAGTGTTGGTCGGCCCCCACGAAACCGGTCGCTCAGGCTTCACGGCGTACTGGGGATGCCCTGAAGGCGACGAATGCCCCGGCAATCGCCGCTGTAGGGATGGGTTCTGTGGATTACTGGCCTCTGGCGAGTTCTACCATCGAGCAACGGAAGGCAACCACGCCCGCCGGACGCCGCAATGGCTGAAGTCGGGCGCTGAGTCCTTCTCCTGGCGTGCCCCAGGCCACACGCCGCCCGTTCGGGCTCAGTGTGGTCGACGGCTTCGCTGGGGAACACATGAGTGGGAAAGCGGATTGCCGGCTCGCACGGCGCCCACGGCTCCTGCCGCAGGTGCTTTGCCCGGCGCGTCTCCGGACGCCACCCAGTGAACTTGACATCTCT
>NZ_JAELTU010000439.1 GCF_016429015.1 Rhizobium sp. ASV20 | reverse complement strand
CAGATGTGTATAAGAGACAGCTCTGTATATCATGCAATCGCTAGTGACAAAAGAAACGCCATTGTATCGGCCGTACCAAGTTCCTCACTCTCAATAATAAACTCGTCTCAAAGAATTATATCCGCCATTTTCCAAACCATACAGGCTCCAACCTCACATGAGCAATCTCCAAGCACCAAGCAACAACGCCGCAAAACCAGTACAAACACCCATCAACCACTGCAGTGTCTGAAACTTGACCTGTTCCAGCTTCTCCCGCAACGCCGCAACCTCTTGCTCAATCTTGGTCTCCGTCTCTCTGATCTTAAGCTCCTGTCCGACCGACTCCTCGCGAATACGGCCCTTTTCGAGATTCAGGTCCAGGCGCACGCTGGCCTGGGTGCGGCTGATTTCGTCTCGCAGGCGGCTGTTCAGCTTGGCAATGTCGTTTGTCAAGCGCTCGTGGGTGCTGCGTGTCGTGTTGGACTCGGTGCTGTCAGCAGAGAGCAATTCGGATCGGAGCTTGGCAAAGTCGACTTTTTGGGTGTAGGTTGCCTTGGCTGAGTCTTCGCGCAGGACCATTGTGCGTGTGAGGTTTTGGATGCTATAGGGT
>NZ_JAELTU010000438.1 GCF_016429015.1 Rhizobium sp. ASV20 | reverse complement strand
ATATTACCTACTGCATAAGCTTATTAACAAAGTCAGCACCTCTAGAAAATCTTGTAGCATCTACGGAATGTTTCCGCCTTCTGTTCCCCTTCATACCCGCGAACTTGAAGCCACCAGCTGCCGTTCTTAGTCTGCATCTCTTCGCCTCATACGCCACAAGATCCCCGCGTAGAGACCAGGGGCGTATGCATCGGGAGCCAAAGTAGTAGTCCATCTCTCACCCACCAGGCCCATGTACGTCATTACGACCAAGCTCAACGCTTGTCTTTGGAATCATTGCTTCGTCCGCACCACTGTGACGCGTTAAATGTTTGGGATCAGTTGACTCTGACGTGAAAATATACTCTTACATAGTCATCTGGTCTTGGTACTTTGCAGCGTAGTGTCGATCGCAAGTCATGACAACAATGTATAAGACAGACGACTGCAACAGTTGAAATCCAAATCGCAAAATAGCTCCCTCGTGCCCTTGTTATCCTACTTATCACGCATATCAAAATCACTCCCCCGTGACCGCTTCCCCCAGAACACACAAAAATGGATGTAAATGAAAGTAAGTGCTTGAAAAGTATAATATCAGCACACATACACAT
>NZ_JAELTU010000437.1 GCF_016429015.1 Rhizobium sp. ASV20 | reverse complement strand
GGCCATGATAGATTTCATCGGAGATAAAGGCGATCGAGCGATCGTCGCAATAGTCCGCGAGAGCTTTGAGCGCCGCCCTGCCCGTCACGGTGCCTGTGGGATTGGCGGGGCTTGCCAGCAGCACGCCCTTCAGCCGCTTGCCGCTGGCGGCCTGCACGGCTTCGAGGCTTTCCGGCGTCAGCGTGAATTGCGTCTCCTCCGTCACCGGCACTTCCACGACATCAAGGCCCAATGCGCCAAGGATATTGCGATAAGCTGGGTAGCCAGGGCGGGCGATGGCGACGCTGTCGCCGGCGTCGAACAGGGTCAGAAACGCGAGATTGAAACCGGCCGACGATCCCGTCGTAACCGCGATGCGCTTGGGATCGATCGAGAGCCCGTGACGCGTCCTGTAGTATGTCGAAAGAGCCTGACGCAGCGCCAGTGTGCCAAGAGAATCCGTATAGCCGATACGCCCGTGACCAAGGGCTGCACGCGCCGCCTCCAGCGCTGCCTGCGGCGCCGGGTAAGACGGCTGTCCGACTGCCATCGAAATGACCAGGTGTCCGGCCTGACGCCGCCGCGTCGCCTCGGCAAGCACATCCATGGCGTGGAAAGG
>NZ_JAELTU010000436.1 GCF_016429015.1 Rhizobium sp. ASV20 | reverse complement strand
GATCCTGCTCAGCGAGGAGGAGATCGCTGCGGGCATTCGCCATGCGGCCATGGTCGAAGGCATGACCGTCGAAGGGGCGGGTGCGGTCGGGATTGCGGCCCTGCTTGCCGGCAAGATCAGATCAGACGGCCCGACGGTGATCATCGTTTCCGGGGGCAATATCGATCCGGCAGTCCATCGTGCGATCGTCGATGGACAGGAAACGGGAGTGGCCCGATGACGCGTGTGCTGATCCTTACGGAAACCGATCTCCGCAAGATCATCCAGCTCGACAACGATGCCGTTGATTGCGTCGAGCAGGCCTTTGGGGCGCTTGCGACAAAGGCCGTGGAAATGCCACCAATCATGCGGCTGGATATTCCGGCGCATCGCGGCGAGGTCGACGTGAAGGCGGCTTACGCCCCGGGTCTCGACAGTTTCGCGATCAAGGTCAGTCCCGGCTTTTTCAACAATCCGTCGCTAGGGCTTCCGAGCACCAACGGGTTGATGATGCTCCTGTCGGCCCGGACCGGCCTCGTCGAGGCGCTCCTTCTCGACAATGGCTATCTGACGGATGTGCGAACCGCCGCCGCGGGTGCGGTGGCCGCACGGTATCTCTCCCGGCC
>NZ_JAELTU010000435.1 GCF_016429015.1 Rhizobium sp. ASV20 | reverse complement strand
AAGTTAGTTTCTCAACTACGTCTCTAGGGAAGTAGTAACGTACTCCCCAGTGTCTTCCGTTTTGAAAGCACCATGGCCGACGCGAGTTGTGTCTACCACTTATCAGCGTTGCACGACATTCTGAGCGCAAGCAACGTACAGGCCTTTACCACTCCGATCGTCTCTGTGATATTCTTCGGGTTCAAAGCGAGTCCGCCAATAATTCCAGCCAGCGTTGTGTTGGACGAGGTCACATACTATTGAACCTGTTACTATAATTCCAAACTTGAAGACCAAAATTGATGATGACTCACTGGGTATGAACCATAATCAATGTCGAGCATCAGGGCCTGTTTAAACGACGACGAGCAATAGCGCTGGACCTCGTATCCCTTTCCTTTTGTAGAGGACTCAACTTGTACTGGTCGTTCTGCAGAAACGTAGAAGGCGGGAGAAGTTTGGAATGTGGGAGGTGTCACTTTCGCAAACAGCCAAACCGGGAATCCAACAGACCACGAGTACAAGCTAGTGCTCTAGATTGACCCGGAACCTCAGTGGAGAGCAACCGCATCGGTCACTAAGGCGACAGAGTATTGGTATTTGACCAAATGCCTTCTGTCAGTGTGATTG
>NZ_JAELTU010000434.1 GCF_016429015.1 Rhizobium sp. ASV20 | reverse complement strand
CTCGGAGATGTGTATAAGAGACAGTCAGCTCAACAGCCATGCTGTCCGGCGGTACACCATTCGGCGGCCCGCCAGCGCCCATTGAGCTTCCGGATGAAGAGAGAATGGGCCGCGGCGAGCGCTCCAAGAAGAAACGTCGGTTCCGCAGTCTGAGTCCGATTGCCCGCGGCGGCACCCCCGGCGGCCGCGGTACGCCCGACGTTGGAGGCTACGGCGGCATGGGTAGCGGAGGTTCTCTGACGGAACTGGAGCGGAATAATTGGCGATGCACACACTGTCGCATCTGGGGAACCAGTGTATGGGCCGTCCGCGACGGACCCTTTGGCGCAAGAGTAAGTCTCCGTCACCTACCCATAAGACATTTCAAAAGTAACCAAGGCTAACAAAACCTCTCAGACCCTCTGCCACAACTGTGGCCTCCAATACGAACGCGACCGCAAACTACCCCGTCAAACCAAGAACCTGCACCTGCAAGATATCCGAGCGGCATAGAGCGCCAACCCGTTCACGGCAGCAGCAGAAAACACAAGAGCAACACCAGCACCACCAGCACCATCCTCATACCCACCTACCAAACCCTCAACATCAGCTATTACTCCCGGTGCACCACCTACAGC
>NZ_JAELTU010000433.1 GCF_016429015.1 Rhizobium sp. ASV20 | reverse complement strand
ACACTCCAAGAATTTCGTCGGCAGCGTCAGATGTGTATAAGACACCGGTCACACCCCTCAAGACTCCAACCCAACAACAAACCATCACCCAACCGCCCCAAACACAAAACATGTCCCCCCGCAAAATTGAATACATTCTCCTCGACCAATACATTAATACTCAAGTCCAGTTCCATCACAACTCATCTATAAATATCTTCCCATCATCCAAAAAAAAAAAAAAGCCCTACGTCCTTCATCATGACCATGACAACCAAAAACCAACAGCAATGCTGCCACGCATCAACATACATCCACACCTGCGCCTGCCACCTAACCACCATAGTCCGCTGCTCCAACCGCGCCGCACACCCAACAACAACAGCCACTGTCCCAGTTACCATCGCCTGTCCCGCCCACGGCGGTCCCGACGAAGGCTCCCGCCTCGGCCTCAGCCGCGAAAACGCCGAACGTGTAAAGCTCTACATCCACAGCCGGCGCATCAAGCAGGGTGAAGCAATGATTGACTTCCTCAACCGCATCAGTCAGCTCGTCTGCTCCGCAAGGACCTGGGTGCGCGGCTCGCAGGAGCGCTCGCGGCAAAGTTACGCCGAGGCTCACGAAAGTCTTGGCTTTATAGAGCTGCAG
>NZ_JAELTU010000043.1 GCF_016429015.1 Rhizobium sp. ASV20 | reverse complement strand
AAATAAGAAGTGATACAGCGCCGTCATGGCAAACTGCAGGCGCGATAGCGCCACGATATCGAGTTCCATAGTCTTTCTCCCACCCCCTACGGTGTGTCTGACAGGAATGCGGCGCCATTCGACGCGCTGGACTTATGATGGCAACCCAAAGGGCTCGAACAGATGCAGTTGTCGCGCAGGTCATCGGGTCGTTACTGCATGAGTAATGCAGGTGGGATGGCGAATTAATCGAGTGCGATCGTCTCACTCCAAAGGTGGTTGAATTTCGAGTGGTGTATTTGGCTCCGGCATCGCGACACCGAGATAGGGATCGATCCAGGTGATCTGATCGATAACGGATTTGACCCCTGGTACGTTCTCCGCAGCAACTTTGGCAGCAAGTCGTTCTCGCTCGTCGAAAATACTGCCCCCTAATTCGACGATGCCGTGTGATACGTGAACATTGATGAAGCCGTTCCGGCTCCAGCTTTGATGCGCCAGCTCTGCAATGACCGCATTCGCGATCGCGTCGTCGCTGGTTGGCACCGTGACCTTCGGCTGCATGTTGGCCAACGCCCTCATCAGGTCGGACCGACAGACCATTCCGATCACTTTACCCTGGACGACGACCGGCAAGCGCTTGACGCCATGCTTTTCCATCAGGTCCACTGCAACGGTGAGTTCGGCATCGGGAGCTATGGTGACAACGTCGGACGTCATGACCTCTTCGACAGTCCTGCCATGGGAGAGCACGTATTCATCGGCGAGCTTGCCGGGACTCGTCAGAAACTCCAGCAACCAGGATCGCTTGCGTTCGGTGCTCAATTCGCCGCGGCGAAGGAAATCAGCTTCGCTGACTATGCCGACAAGGCTGCCATTGTCGTCGACGACCGGAAGACCGCTGACACGACGGTCGAGCATAATCGTGACGGCGTCGACTACAGACGTCGCCGGACTGACAGTAATTGCGGGCGCATTCATGACGGCTTGGATCAGCATGTTCATCTCCTTTTCAGAATGCATGGCTCGGCAAGGGGCCTTGCGCGGCGTGATGAACCTAGAGTTATCAACACCCTTGCGGGGCCGCTTTGATCGGTGTCAAATTTTCGATGCGGCATGGAAGATCGGGTGACTTTAGCCGGGACGTCCGATCCTAATCGCGGGCGAGCGGCCACAATGACCTAAGAGCGAAGACATAGACGCTGCCTCAACTAACCCGGCACGAACATCATGATCGCGGCTACCCCCATGAGCGCAACGGTGATCCAGCCGATCCATGACGATATGGCGCCTATCCTATAGGGCCCCATGACCTTCGGGTTCGCAGCCAATAACAGTATGACGGCAATCAGAGGGACCGCGAGGAGCCCATTGATGACAGCGCTCCAGAATAGAGCGTTCATCGGTGTGATCGGAGAGTACTGGATGATCAATGCGAGCAGCACACTGATAGCAATGACACCATAAAAGCCCCGAGCATCATTCGGCGCTCGCTCCAGCCCGAATTTCCATCCCATCGCCTCCGCCAGAGCATAGCCGGCCGAGCCGGCGAGCACTGGGACGCCGATGAGGCCGACGCCTAGAATTCCAAGCGCGAATATAAGGGCCGCGAATGGTCCGGCCAGCGGTCGAAGCGCGCTGGCGGCTTCAGCGGCGGTATCGATCTGCGTGATACCGGCGACATTCAGCGTCACGGCGGTCGCAAGAATAATGAAAAAGGCTGTAAGGTTGGAATAGAGCATCCCGCTCCAGGTATCCCAGCCAATCCGGTTAAGTTCACCAGGTGCCTTTGCGCGATCCTCGCACAGCGGCTTTGCCCCCGGTGCCGCGTTCATTTCCTCGACTTCTTCCGAGGCCTGCCAGAAGAAAAGATAGGGACTGATCGTCGTGCCGAAAACGCCGACGACAACCGCCGCATAGGTCGACGTCGGAGTGATTGCGGGCCAGACCGTCCTTAGGGCGACTTGGTTCCAATCGACATGCACGGTGAAGAGGACCGCCGCATAAGCCAAAAGCGAGATCGTCAGCCATTTCAGGAATGACACGTAACGGTGGTAGGGAATGAAGACCTGAAGCGCGAGCGTGCCGAAGACGAAGAGCATCGTCATCAAATGACGGTTGAGCCCGGTCACCAGCTCCGCCACTTCACCCATTGCGGCAACATCGGCGGCAATGTTCAAGATGTTAGCTGTCAGCAGCGAGAATACCACCGCATAGAGTACGACTGGCGGAAAGGCGCCCTTTATGTTTGCTGCAAGTCCGCGCCCGGTTACACGACCGATCCGTGCGCAGGTCGCCTGGACGACGGCCATCATCGGAAACGATACCGGCATGGTCCAAAGCATGTTCAGGCCGAATTGCGCGCCGGCTTGGGAATAGGTTGCGATACCGCTCGGATCATCATCGGCAACACCGGTGATGAGACCCGGCCCGACTTTGGCGAGCGGATGTTGGCGCAGCCGCGCAAGGCGATCCCAAAGTCGCGATTGCCATGATCTCGGGTGGTCGACTAACAGCTCGTCGCTCATTTTGCACCGTCAGGACTATTGGTGGCGCTCGAAGGCGAAATCACGGATCGATCAGTATACCCGCCGGTGCCCCGAACCTTCTCGATTAAGGCCCGGATCGCTCGACGCTCGACATCGGAATCAAGCCGTCCCCTAATCTGCACGCGTCCGTCTTTGACGACGACCTCGACCTTGTCGCGGCCGATCCCGAGATCCGTTGCAAGCCGGGTCCGGATGGCTAGCCCAAGTGCTTCGTCCCCTCTCGCGATCGTCTCGACGGGCGCATCGATGATCAGGTTCAGCAAGTCGCACCGGCTGATGATGCCGACAAGTTGCAAACCGTCGATGATAGGGACCCGTTTGATCCCGTGAGAGATCATGATGCCAGCGATCCGGCCGATTTCCGTATCCGAGCTGGCGCTTATCACATCCCGGCTCATCGCTTCAGCGACGGACCAGCCGTGGATTTGTATATAGTTGCTCAGTTCGTGCCGTTCACCGGCACGGCTTGTGCCCTTGTCGATCGGACTCCGATTGCCTCCGAGCCGCGGCATAAGGTCTCCTTCGGTGAGTATTCCACATACGGCACCGTCATCGCCGACTACCGGGAGGCCACTTATGTCGTTGGCCCTGAGCAAAAGGGCTGCGTTTCGAACACTCATGGTCGCCGAGACCGTGATGACGTTCCGTGTCATGATGTCCTTTGCCTGCATGACTATTCCTCACCCTCGGTTACGACAGCTTTTTCAACGGTTGCATCGCCAGACGCTCAGCCGCGGCTTTCTATGCTTCCCATGCGAGGGAAAGGCAGTGGAGGCTCGTCCGTGCCGCTTATCGCCCTTGGCTCAAGGTATGGTCGCGTGCCTTTTTCCCTCATGCGACGCAGTCTGCCGGGAAACTGCGCCGTCGCATTGATCAGTATCAATATTGGCGCGGCAGGAGGGGCTCTGCCCACAGAACGCCAGAGGACTGCCTCGCGCATGCGGCCGTCATCGCAAATACAATGGTCCGCGCGCTCACCCCGTCACCGGGTTGAGCGTGCAGAGTCGATCTAGCGCAGACGGAGCTATTCAGTGGTCCCTATCGGTGATCGCGGATCCGTTGCCCTCATTGCTATTTCAGCACGTGATCCATCAAGAGCTGCTCCACCATCGGCGTTGCTGCGAACACGCCGACGCCAGCCATCAGCGCACTGGCACTTGCCAGGAGAAAGCGTGCACCATAGTCACGACTTCCAAACGCCAAGGCATATGACGCCTTTGCCATGGTGTTGGCGATAACGGCCGCACCGAGAGCCGTCGCGGCAAATTCGCCACCAATCGTGTCAAGGATGCCGGCAATTGTGACGGTGATCGCATCAAGATCTGCAAGCCCGGAGAGCGTTGAGACGACGAGCAAACCAGATTGCCCGAAAAAGGCGGCGGCGGCCCGCGCCAAGAAGCCGACAGCCACAAGGAGAAGCGCAGTTTTCAAAACGGAAAGCAGTTCGAACGGATTTCGTGCGCGGTGTTTGGTGTGTCCAGCGGTATCATTACGAGCAAAGATCAGCGAGAAACTGGCCATCACGAGGGCGGCGGCAATGAGCGCTGGGCTAAGGCGGCCTGCGATCGGTGGTGCAAGAATAACAATATAGAGAAGCACCTTGAGATACGAAACGGCGTTTGCGGCCGTTGCCCCGGCAACCAAGAGTGCTGCCGAATGCTCCGCCGCGCTAAGGCGGGCATTCGTTACGGCAATCGCGGTTGACGATACCAGGCCGTTGACCGCTCCAGCGACGAGTTCTCCACGAACCTGCCCGAATGCCTTGACCGAAACATAACCCAGGAAGGAAATGCCGGCGAGAAGAACGACCAATTGCCAGGTGTCGGCAGGGGAAATCCCGCCGAACGGGCCGAGCGGTGCGGTCGGCAGGATTGGCAGGACGATGACAGCCATTGCAAGGAAAACAATTGCCGACCGCAACTCATTCCAACTCAGGGCTCGAACGAACTGATGCAGTATTTCGCGGCTGGCGAGGATCGCTACGAGCGCAACGCCGCCTGCTGCTGCCAACCGCGCATTCCCGAGTATGGCGAGAGCCCCCAGCGCGAAGGTCGTCATCGCAGTGACGGTGGTGGTGACGCTGTAATTGCCCTCCGCGTGCAATTCCCGAAACTGGTAGAGGCCGAAGATTGCGCTAAAGATCGCGAACATGGCGATGACGACCAGGCCATTCCTTGCCTGCTCTACCGAAAGTGTCTGTTCAAGAAGGCCCGAAAGACCGCCGAGCATGCCGGCGATCATGAAGGTGCGGATTCCAGCGGTCCGTTTTCCGGCACTTTCATCGCGCTCGCGCCAATGGCGCTCCACGCCGACGACAGCCCCGATAGCCAGCGCCAAGCCAAGCCGCTCAAAAGATTCGACACTCTCCATCCCAATGCCTTATTCGAACCCGTTGCATCTGTATTGCTTCATCGTCACATCTTTCCGGTGCGTCTACGTTCTGGAACCGCACTTGCCGCTCCGACAGGAACCTCTCTTGAAACCCAGTCTGTGATAGAACCAGGCTGCACGATTGTAGGCTGAATGTCATCATAAGAGGCGAACGACCATCTCGTCCCAGTCGGCCTGGACGCATCTGCCGCAATGTCACCCATGTGAGCCGCTTAACCCGATGTCGTCCTGCACCGCATCTCTTCGCTCGGCGAGCCTTCAAGGAAACGTGGATGTAAACCTAAGACCTAAGATGCCCACCTCCTGGCATATTGTTGTGACGTCCGCAGCGCTCGTGCATCAGATCGCGCGAGGGAGAGCGGGGCTTGCCCGCTTGTGCTCGTTGAAAACCAAGGCCGTGCTGGGCTTGGGTACCGTGGGGTGCTAAATCGGATTGGGATCATCCTCTTTGGGCTCCATTCATGGATCGGATCTCGTTAGAAAGCCTTGGCCGCACGATTATCGGGCGCCGGAGTGCCTAGAGGCAAGGGGCTCAGGCAACTGATCGCTGCATCGCGCTATCGGGCGGGTTTGGCTCACTGACGACCGGCATATCCGGTTGGATGCGCAGTACCCGCAGGGCATTCAGAATGACGGCAACGTCGATCACTTCCTGCAGGAGAGCCCCTTGCACAGGCGTAAGATAGCCAAACGCTGCGGCCACCATCCCAAGAACTGAAAACCCGATCCCGGTCGCCACGCTTTCGAATGCTATGTGCCGAGAGCGGCGCGCGATCTCGACTCCCACCCCAAGCTGGTCGATGCGGTCAACGAGCAGGACAACATCGGCCGCCTCTGCGGAAGCGGCGGCTCCGCGCGCTCCCATGGCAACGCCAACATCTGCGGCTGCCAGCGCCGGCGCGTCGTTCACGCCGTCACCCACCATCATCACCGGACCATTCTTGCGCTCGGTGAGAACTGTCAGGACTTTTTGGTCGGGTGTCAGTCCGGTGCAAAGCCCGTCGAGGACGAGTCCCTCCGTGACGCGCTCTGCGACCTCGATACGGTCGCCGGTTGCGAGCAGGATCCGTTTGATGCCTTCCTGGCGAAGTTTGGCCAACACCACTCCGGCTCCCTCTCGCAATGCATCGGCCATGATGAGATGACCTGCCAAACGGCCTTCCACGGCGACAGCAACAAGCACCGAGCCGGCCGAAAGGCCCCGATGGCAGCCTGCCGTTCGACCCGTCTGCTGGGCTACGAAATCTTCTCCACCCACGATGACGCTTTGACCGTCAACCTTTCCGATAACGCCTTCTCCCGGGACCTCGATCGCATCCGATGGCACCGGTAGCGTTACGCCTCGCCGCTGGGCCGCCATAACGATGGCTTGGGCTACGGGATGCTTGGAGGCTTGGTCGAGTGCTGCAGCAAAACGAAGCACATCGTCCTCGGGCATGCCGAGCGGGCTGTCGATCGCGATGATCTCAGGGCGACCGTCTGTCAGGGTGCCTGTTTTGTCGAGCACCAATGTGCGGATGCGTGCCATCATCTCCAAAGACTTGGCTCCTTTGATCAGCACACCAAAATGGGCGGCGCGGGACAAGCCGGCCACGAGTGCGACCGGCACCGCTAGAATTAGCGGACAGGGTGTCGCGACGACCAAAACGGCAACGGTCCTTGTTGGATCGCCCGTGAACCACCATGCCGCAAAACCAAACGCAACGGTTATGAACAGAAAGCCCAGCGACCAACGATCCGCCAGCCTCGACATCGGCGCCTTCGACCGTTGCGCGTCATCCACAAGGCGCACGATACCTGCGTAGGTGCTGTCGTTGGCGGACCGGACGGCGAGAAGGTCGAACGCATCGCCTGCATTGGTTGAGCCGCTCATCGCTTCCGCGCCCATCGCCAGCCGGATGGGCAGGGATTCGCCAGTCAAGGGGGATGTGTCGAGGAAGGCGAGCGCCGAATCTATCGTCCCATCGACGGGAACAATCTCTCCCTGCCGAACCATGAGCCTGTCGCCCGGCTTGATTTGATCCAACGGCACGTCTTCAAGCGCGCCTTTCCAGTGTCTCGTCGCGGTCCGTGGGACACGTGTCAGGAGGTCGTGCATCTCGCGACGGGCTCGACCTTCGGCGAAGCTTTCCAAGAAGGTGCCACCGGAATACATCACGGCAACAACAGCGGCCGCAAGCGTCTCACCGAAGATAACCGCAGCGGACATGGATAGCGCGGCAACGATGTCGAGCCCGACCTCTCCGAGCCATAGGTCGTGCAGGATTTCCAAGAGAAGAGCTGCAAGAACCGGGAGGACACCGGAAATCCAGATCATACGGGCGGCATCGGCCCAGCCTGAGAAGTGAAAGCCAAGCCCGAAGGAAAGGCTTGTCAGCGCCAGCAACAGAAGTGCGGTCTTGATCCTATCACGGCTCATGAATTGCATAGTGCTGATACCTGGTGGAACTTTACATAACTGTTCGGCTAACTTCGACCAAAGACGGTTTTGTGCCTTGACGTGGATCAACATGTGACGGGGAGGCGCAACGCGCCACCATGGAGGATCTGCCGGTGGCTCCTATCGAAGTCCACACCCGCAGATGCCATTTGCGGTGCTTTGATTTTCGCCCGGAAGGTGCCGGATACGGGTGTTGGTGATTTTCTAGATATCATCCTGTCGCATTTGATCAGACAGAGCCGGAAGCGCCGGTCATCGTAGGCGAGCAACCACCGTTCCGGCGCGCCGTAAACATCTGCCGGCGCATTGACCCCGATCAAGGCAGGTCGGTGGCGGGGAGGTTATTGTGCTTCAACCCTCCTCCCGTGCGAGAATGCGATCATGCTATACAAGACTATTCTCTCATTTGTCGGAGTGAACCGCTTTGAAACGGATGTCAGGGACGCCATTTCTGCGGCTCAATCGGTGGACGCACATCTTTCTGTCGTCGTAGTCGCCATGCCAGCGCGTCCACCGCTCGGCCACTATGCCGAGCTTGTCTCCGTGGCTTGGCTGGAAGAGCGCCAGGACATAATTTCCAAGCTTTCCGGCCAGATCGGAATTGCCGAAGAAATGCTTAAAACCTCCGGTCTATCCTTTGATATCAGAGATCTTTACACCGAGTACGCGTGGGCCGACGAGGATATGGCGGCGAGCGCGTTCTATGCCGATCTGGTGCTCGTTGCCAGCCAAGCGGCGCAAGATCCGGATATATGCAAACGGATCCTCGATGGGGTGCTATTTCAGTCACCGACGCCAGTTCTTTTCAACAGGACGAGCAAGGACTCCGATCTAGCGCCGAGATCAGTAATTGTTGCGTGGGACTCAAGGGTCGAGGCCGCCCGGTCGATCCGACAAGCCTTGCCGGTTCTACAGACGGCAAGCAATGTCTATCTGTCGATGGTTGATCCGGTCGCAACGCCCCTTGCAAATGGTGAGGAGCCCGGTGCCGATATTGCCAGATATCTTGCCCGCCACGGGGTGACAGTTGCTGTCGATGTTTCGTCCACCGCTGGACGAAGCGTCGGGGAAACACTGAAAAGGCATGCCGACGACGTCGCGGCCGATCTCATTGTCATGGGTGCCTATAGTCATTCCCGACTTCGAGAGCTTGTATTCGGCGGTGTGACGCAAGCGATGCTCGAAACGGCCGGCATCCCGATCTTCTTGTGCCATTGACTGCTGCAAGATCGAAGCCGGCAGCGAGTTCAAATTCTGGTTGTTTGTCCGCTTGGCCAGATTGCAGGGTGCGGCGCATCTTCGAAATTGTCACCTTTTCGTGCTCTTGCCCGAATTGCGACCTTCCTGATCGACCATATAAGGCGGAGATAATTGGGGTCGGGAGTGGTCCAGGGTTACCGTTCTCGGCGTAGTAGAATGGATTGCTCGTTGGAAATCTTTGCCACCATGGCGAGCGCTAACATCTGTGTCCGATGATCTAAATCAATGTGGGAGCGGTTGCGCCTCAATAGAAGCAGGATGTTGGAACCAATAGCGGTTCTTATCTCTCAACGCTTGTCGGAGTTGCAGTTTCGTGCGTCATCTTCCTTCTCTTTTGATCATTGTGACCTTGACCATCGGAGCCGGGATCGGCTGCCGCCCCGCGATAGCTGCGAGCGGGACGGATCTCACAAGCAGATTGCAGACCTTGTGGAACAGGCTTGGAGGCAAGCGGCTTGCCGAGGGCATTACCGTCGCCAATGGGCGGATCGAGGCAGAGCAGGTCCTGGCGTCAGCCAAATTTGCCGGACGTGTTGAGGAAGTCCTGGTCAGCGAAGGGCAGACCATTGATGCCGGCGCGGTCATTGCTCGAATGGATACCGCTGATCTCCAGGCCCAGTTCTCTGGCGCGCAGGCGGAGGTTCGACGCGCGGAAAAGGCGGCAACTCAGGCTGAAGCCTTGATCGTACAGCGCGACAGCGAACTTGTGCTTGCCGAGCAGGAAAATGACCGTGCCTCCGATTTGAATACTCGTGGCGCAGGTACGAGACAGCAACTCGACCTGCGCCAAAGCCAACTGAAGGCAGCACAGGCCGCCCGTATTGCTGCAGTGGCGGCCCTGGATGAGGCTAAGGCTGCAACGGATACAGCACGCGCCGAGGTCGCGCGAATTCAATCATTGCTCAACGATGCCGTCCTGACTGCTCCGCGCCGAGGACGCGTGGAGTACAAGCTGGTGCAATCGGGCGAGGTCGTTGCTGCAGGGGCTCCGATCGTTACGCTACTCGACCTCTCGAACGTATATATGACTGTCTTTTTGCCGGCTAAGATCGCGGGATCGGTCGCCATCGGCGATGAGGCACGGATCATACTCGATCCGGCTCCCGACTATGTGGTCCCCGTTACAGTATCTTTTGTTGCAACCGATGCCCAGTTTACGCCCAAGACCGTCGAGACGCAGGATGAACGCGAAAAACTGATGTTTCGCGTCAAACTCCAGATCGCGTCGAGTCTCCTGAAGCAATATGAGACGCAAGTGAAGATTGGAGTACGGGGTGCCGCCTATGTCCGCAGCGGCAGGAACATCCCGTGGCCTTCTGAACTCACCGTGAAGCTGCCGCAATGAGCGACGCGATAGTCTGCCTTGGAAATGTCGTCCATCGCTACGGCAGGACACTGGCTCTCGACGGTGTCGATCTGAAAATTCCTGCCCGTTCGATCTGTGGCGTTATCGGTCCTGATGGGGTCGGCAAGTCGACCCTGCTCGGGCTTGCCGCAGGCGTCGTTCGCATACAAGCCGGAGATATCGAGGTGCTCGGTGGCCGGATGGGCCGCGCGCGTGAGAGGCGGTCGGTATGCGCACGCATCGCTTACATGCCGCAAGGGCTTGGCCGGAACCTATATCCAACGCTTGGGGTTGCCGAGAACCTCGATTTTTTCGGCCGCCTCTTCGGGCAGGACAGGGTAACGCGCGAGGCGAGAATTGATGAGCTGCTGCTTGCCACAGGCCTCGGCCCATTTAGGGATCGTCCTGCTGGGAAGCTATCTGGCGGCATGAAACAGAAGCTGGGAATCTGCGCAGCACTGATTCACAACCCCGACTTGCTGATCCTTGACGAGCCAACAACGGGCATTGATCCACTGTCGCGTCGGCAGTTCTGGGAACTCATTTCCGATATGCGGGATCATCGCCCCGAGATGAGCGTGATCGTCGCGACGGCCTATATGGAGGAGGCAGAACGATTCGACTGGCTGGTCGCGTTGAATGCAGGCAGCGTCATTGCGACCGGCAGTCCGGCCGAGATCAGGCAACGGACGGGTCAGAACTCCCTTGAGAGGTCATTCGTTGCGCTCATGCCGGAGGATGTCAAGCAGCGGGCCGATAGCCCGATCTTGGTTCCACCCCGTGCCCTTCGTGGTGGTCCTCCCGCGATAGAAGCTGAGGGGCTTACCCGCCGCTTTGGCACCTTCACCGCGGTCGATCATGTCAGCTTTCGCATCGAGAAGGGCGAAATTTTCGGTTTCCTCGGTTCGAACGGCTCCGGGAAGAGTACGACGATGAAGATGCTGACAGGCCTCTTGCCGGTCAGCGAGGGACATGCAGCCTTGTTCGGTCAAACCCTCGACCCGCGCGACATGGCAACCCGCCGCCGCGTCGGTTACATGTCGCAATCCTTTTCTCTCTATGGTGAATTGAGCGTGCGGCAAAACCTGGCGCTGCACGCCCGGCTCTTCGGCATGCCACATGATGCCGTGGAGCCGCGCGTCGGAGAAATGCTCGTCCGCTTCGATCTGTCGGACGTTGCCAACAACCGGCCTGAGAGCCTTCCGCTCGGTATACGCCAGCGGCTGCAGCTCGCAGTCGCCGTGATCCATAGGCCGGAGGTCCTCATCCTCGACGAGCCGACCTCCGGTGTCGATCCTGTCGCTCGGGATGGATTCTGGCGGTTTCTCATAGCGCTCGCGCGCGACGAGGGCGTCACGATCTTCCTGTCTACGCATTTCATGAACGAGGCCGAGCGTTGCGACCGCATTTCGCTGATGCATGAAGGCAAGGTACTGGCGATCGGTAGCCCGGACGGACTGAAGCAGCAGCGGAAAATGGAGACGCTTGAGGATGTGTTCATCAGTGTGCTCGACGAGGCCGGAATGGCTCGCGATACGGAGCTCGTGAAACTCTCGAATCCAGGTCGCGATGATCGGGTTGCGACCTCCCAGGCAGTCGATCCGCGTCGACTGTGGGCCTATGCATGGCGCGAGACGCTTGAAATCCTGCGCGATCCCGCGCGTCTGGTCTTTGCCTTCCTCGGGCCGATCCTCCTTCTGCTTGCCTTCGGCTATGGCATTTCCTTCGATGTCGAGCATCTTCCCTTTGCAGCTTATGACCAGGATCGAACAGCCCAAAGCCGGCAATTGCTGGAGAGCTTTCAGGGGTCACGATATTTCGACGAGCAGCCGACCATCACCTCACCCGACGATTTGGATGCCCGGTTGAAAAGCGGTGAGCTCAAGCTTGCGATCGAGGTTCCCTCCAACTTTGGTCGCGACCTTTTGCGCCGTCGTCAACCCGAAGTCGCGGTTTGGCTCGACGGTGCGATGCCCTTCCGAGCGGAAACAACACGAGGTTACGTGGAAGGTCTCGCATTGACCTATCTGACGGACGACGCAACGCGTCGAACCGGCAAAGCAGCCTCCCTCAATCCGGTCAATATCGAGCCACGCTTTCGATATAACCAGGCATTTAGGAGTGTAAACGCTATTGTTCCGAGTGTTATCGTATTGATTCTGGTACTGATCCCGGCAATCACGACCGCGGTTGGCATCGTCAGAGAGAAAGAGACGGGCTCGATCGCCAATTTCCGCGCAACGCCCGTTACCCGGTTTGAGTTTCTGCTCGGCAAGCAGCTTCCCTATGTGGCAATTGCTTTCATAAGCTTCCTTTTGCTTGTTGTGATGGCGCGACTTGTCTTCGATGTTCCCCTGATGGGCTCGTTTGCAGCCCTTGCTGCCGGCTCACTGGCCTATGTCCTTGCCACCACCAGTTTCGGTCTGCTCGTGTCGAGTTTCGTGAAGACGCAGGTTGCGGCCATCTTCGCGACGGCGATCATCGCCATCATTCCGGCTGTGAATTTCTCGGGCCTGCTCGTTCCTGTTTCCTCTCTTTCCGGCAGCGGCCGATTGATGGGGCTCGCATTTCCTGCCGCTTGGTATCAGCCGATCAGCGTTGGAATTTTTGCCAAGGGACTTGGCTTGTCGACCCTGTGGCCGGATATAGTGGCACTGGTCCTGTTCGGCTTCGCCTTCATCACCGCCGCAATCCTCGTGCTGCGCAAACAGGGAGCATGAGATGACGGCTTCTCTTTTGCGAATCCTGCGGTTGGGTGTGAAGGAGCTCCACAGTCTCCGGTCAGACCTGGTTCTAATGCTGCTGATCGTCTACACCTTTACTTTCGCAATCTACGCCGTGGCGACAGGCGCCAAGTTCGACGTCGAGAACGCCTCGGTCGCCATTGTGGATGAAGACCATTCAATGCTCTCTTCCCGGTTGCGCGATGCGCTGCTCAAGCCCTTCTTCAACCAACCTGTACTGATTGGCGCCAGCGAGGTCGATCCCGGCATGGACGCGGGTCGCTTTGTTTTCGTCGTCGAAATTCCGCCAAAATTCGAGCCGGACGCAATCGCCAACAAGCATCCTTCGGTGGCAATCGATATCGATGCGACTGCCATGTCGCAGGCGGGCAATGGCGCTACCTACATTCAGAATATCATCCACCAGGAGATTCTTGCAGCAATCCCCGGACAGGCACCGACCAATCCAATCGATCTTGTCGTTCGCGCCAAGTTCAATCCAAATCTCAAATCCGACTGGTTCACCTCGGTCATGCAGATCATCAACAATATCAGCATTCTTGCGGTGATCCTCGCCGGGGCGGCGTTGATCCGTGAGCGGGAGCACGGCACAATTGAACACCTTCTTGTGATGCCAATAAGGCCCGTCGAGATCATGCTCGCCAAGATCTGGGCAAACGGTTTGGTCATTGTCACGGCGGCAACCGTCTCTTTGCTTGTCGTCGTTGAACGTGTGCTGGCAGTTCCTGTCGTAGGCTCGCTTCCGCTCTTCGTTGCAGCGGCGGTCCTCTATCTCTTCTCGGTCACGGCTCTCGGCATTCTCATCGCCACCATCTCGACATCCATGGCGCAATTTGGCCTGATTGCAATGCCGCTTCTCGTGGTGATGAACCTCCTTTCGGGCAGTACGACATCGCTTGAGAGCATGCCCTTCTGGCTGCAGCAGGGGATGATGGTCTCGCCATCGACCCATTTCGTGGCCATCTCCCAGGCAATTCTCTATCGCGGTGCTGGGCTTTCCATCGTTTGGCCGCAGATGCTGGCGCTATTCGCCATCGGGGTCGTATTCTTCGGACTTGCGTTAATGCGCTTTCGCAAGGTCCTGATTGCGATGCAGTAGACTTGATGCGGGGGCGCAACTTTTTCCCTTCGAGGCCAACGTTCTCGTCGCTTTATGAAAAGCATCAGCCGTCGGCATCCATGCGCTCTTCCTGGCGATGTAGTGCGGCTTGGATTTGGCTGACCTGGCTCTGAGCCAAGACGTCGATCGACCCTGTTCTGCGTCAATTGGGCGGCGACGTGGTCGCAAGATAAAAAGCCGCGATGGGCTCGCCCGCGACCACGAAGCGATGACATCGAACCGGCGCAAATCCGGGAAGTATGCCTTACGGGAAAAAGGATCTGGTCCCTTGTCATTTCGGGCGTAGCGGCTAATCTCCCCGCGCTCGGGGACGTCTCGACGCAAAGGCTAATCCACTGATGACGATCAGAAGCATGCCTGCGAAAACGAGGCTCCCGGCGAAAAATATATCGTCATTGGAGTGAGGCAGCCATGGCGCCAGCAATAGGCAGAAGCCGAGGAGAAACTTCAGCCAATCGATCCAAATTTTCGGGTCGATGACTCCAAGCAGAGAAATACCCGCAACGATCGACCCGGCAGCCAATCCAGTCATGTCGGTCATAATCGACGCCGGTGGCCGAGAAAATATCTCGGGGATGGCCCATGGTGCCGCAATGATCGATATGCCCAGAAGCAGCCCCAGCCAATTTTGCCATCGCGGCTCGCGCATCGTGATCTCCCGCTTTCAGTAGGACAATCTTACGCCAGGAGCGATCAAATCCGCTTGATCTGGGTCAACTAGAAATTCCCTTCGAACGTCTAAGCTTCTAGTGAGATCCGAGTTCTCAGCCGTTGGGATATGCGTTTGCCGGTTCCTTCCGCGTATGGGACGATGGCAGGACGGCGCCAGGATCTTCGCGGGTGACGCGGCCTTCACCGCTAGTTTGAGCAGGAGCTGATCATGGCGAGACAGAGTGCAGGGATCCTTGCCTACCGCCTCGATCGTGGCCGGATACAGGTTCTTCTGGTTCATCCGGGCGGGCCCTTTTGGCAAAGGCGCGATGCGGGGGCGTGGTCCATTCCCAAAGGCGAGCTTTCCGAAAGGGAATCCCTGGATGCCGCCGCAAGGAGAGAATTCACAGAGGAAACGGGATGGCTGCCAACTGCGGAGCTTCATCCTCTCGGTCAAGTCCGTCAACCGAGCGGCAGCTTGTTATCGCCTTTGCGATGGAGGGTGATTTTTCCACCGCAGACCTGGCGAGCCAATCCTTTGAAATGGAATGGCCCCCACGCAGCCATCGCATTCAGTCGTTCCCCGAGATTGATCGGGCGGAATGGTTCACCCTGGCGCACGCACGCGCGAAAATCCTTCCGGCTCAACGATCATTTCTCGATCGCCTTGAGACCTTGATCGAGAATGGCGATGCACAATGACCTATTCGCCGCCCGAGCAAGCCGGCGGTTCCATGTTGTTTTTGTGAGCACTTAGATCGTCGCAATCGCATTGCGGATATCTTGCGTGCCCCGATCCATTAGGATTCCCCGCAAGGGAGAAGGTGATGAACCGGCCGAGAAGGGATTGCGTGCCGGCGTTGAGGGCAGCAACCATATCGCGGTTCACAATTTGATTCCGCGTAATGTGCAATCGGCGATTTGGCGGCAAGATATGGCTCTAACGCGAGGCAACGACCACTGAGAAATACGTCCCGGAATGAGGTCATCACACCGACGATTGGGTCTTTCCTTTGCGCCTCGCGCGGCCACCTCGCCAGTTGCGCGGAGCGAGGTGGCCTACAGGTATGTTCGCGTCTGCTTACCGGTGTTTCGGTAGTTTTCCCGATGTCTCGACATCGCAGCGATGAGAGGAACAGGGAGAAATTTCCTTCGCCGGATGGCCCATAATATCGCCCTGGTTGCCAGGAGGCCAGGTTAATATCACGGTGGTTCCGTATCTTGGATGGAGCGAGGATATTGCATCGGCTGCCGCGCTTTAGGCTTGGGACAGGGCGAGCAATGCGCGCGCCGGATGGCGGGCACATTTTCGTGAACCAACGGCAATGTCGGGCGATGATGCTGACAGGTGATTATGCGACGTCCTTGCCGGAATAGACTACCTGCTGCGGAAGTAGACGGTTGGCGCCGACCATTGGCGTCTTGTGTCGATCTCCGCTGGAAGGCGAACCTGGCAGGGCTCGTAAAGGCTGAGTGTGACGGGGGACCGGGCACATGCCATATGCCTCGCTTCATGAGCTGGCCGCTAAGGTGGCCAGGCATTTGCCGCTCCATGCCCAGGAGATCTGCCGAGCGGCATTCAACAATGCATGGGTTGAATATGCGGGCCAGGGAACCCGGCGTGAACGAATTGCCCATCAAGTCGCCTGGTCTGCGGCTTAAGGACGATATGTCAGAGGTGAAGTGGGATGGGTTCAACGAAGCTGAGCCAAACTGGCACCACATGCTGAAACGACCCGGCAGCTCCTAGAAACGGAGATTTCGATGAGTTATGTCCCTTTGCGCACTTTCCCAGATGCGGCGCAGCAGGCCAGTATCTGGGTCTGCGAACTGGCCGATCGCCTCGGTTGTGAACAACGGGAGGCCTACGAGGTTCTAAGGCTTGTATTGCATGGACTGCGCGATTCCATGGAAGCCCTCGATCAAAGTGCGTTTGCGAACCATCTGCCGGTGCTGCTGTGCGGGATCTTCTACGCAAACTGGCATCCCGCGACGCCAAGATCCGATCACTACGCGGCCAGTCAGATCCATTCTCAGGTTGGAGCACGTTTGAATTGCAGCGGGGCACAAAGCCGCCACGCAGTGGCGGAGCTGCTGAAGATGCTTGATATTCGGCTGAATCCGCACAATGAGACAGGGTTCAGGGCGCTGCTGCAGGCCAATTCCCAATGGTTGCTGTCCACACAGGAGATAGCACGACCCGAGGCGCGGGCTGGGCAGAAATGACGGCGACGCTCAGTACTAACCTGTTGAGGAATATTTTGGTCCTGGCTCGAGTTTCATGGAAACGCGGTCGTGCTCTTTAGATGACATCATCGCGAAGCGCGTTCCGAACACGTCGAAGGATCACCGCGCGGCGCTTCTGGTCCGCTGCTTCTCTTAGTTTTTCATCCAAATCCAGCACGATTGACTGGAAGTCATTGTGCCAATCGAAATGTCCGACTTCCTCGGCTTTTAGTCTCGGCGGCGTAGCTGCCATCGGTGCAGCGACAGCGCTAGCCTTAGTCAAGCGATAGACGGTGTCGAGCTTCGGCGCCAGAATAGCAGGTGCCGATTGCCGTTCGCTCTGGCGCCGCATGAATGCATCTATTGCCTTAGGCTCACCATGCACAAGGAAAAGTCCCCTTCGGATAGGCAATCGTGCTGCAATCCAATCGTCCAGTTCCGTAGCATCCGCGTGGCCGCTATAGGCGTCGAGCGATTTTATGGTCGCGCGCACGGCAATCTGCTCGCCCTGGATCTTCACAGTGTGTGCTCCATCCTGCAAAATGCGACCGAGTGTGCCGGCGGCCTGGAAGCCAACCTGCAAAATTGTTGCTTCTTCGCGCCAGAGCCAATTCTTTAATCGGTGTCTTATCCGACCAGCCTCGCACATTCCGCTTGCCGCGATGATGATATGAAACCCGTGGACGAAATCGAGTGCTTTCGATTGCTCTGCCGTTTCGGTAAAGCGTACATTGCTTGCGTCCAATGCGCGGATAAGCAAGTCGCCATTCACCATCATGCGGGCATGTCGCTTGAAGACAGCGGTCGCGCGTGATGCAAGCGGCGAATCGATAAATACCGGTATCCTCGGTAGATCATTGGCATCCATCAGCGCGTTGAGATCCGCCAGCAGCTCCTGGGTGCGTTCGACTGCGAAGGATGGAATAAGCAGTACGCCATTTTGATGGTTTGCCGCTCTTACGATCTGGCAAAGCTGCCGCCGTCTTCCCTCGGATGACGCCTCTTCTCGCTCTCGGTCTCCGTAGGTACTCTCACAAATGAGAAAATCAATGTCCTTTGGAGCGTCGGGAGCAGCCTCGAACAATTTATGCTGCGGCCCGATGTCGCCAGAAAACAGCATGTGTATTGTTTCATCGCCGGTGGAAAGCTCGACCTCGACGGATGCCGAACCGAGAAGATGACCGGCATCCCAGAGACGGAACCTAAGGCCTCCGTCGACTTCGTGCCACTGATTGTATGCAATGGAGCGGAACTGTGTCATTGCTGCCTGAGCATCGGCGGCCGTATAAATCGGCTCAATAACCTGATTGGATCGAGATTTGTGCCGACGATTCAATTGTTCGACTTCCATCTCCTGGATGTGGCCCGAATCCTGCAGCATGATCGTGCAGAGGTCGAGCGTCGGTGCCGAGCAATATATCGGCCCTTGAAAGCCGGCCTTGACCAATTTGGGCAACAGCCCGGAATGATCAATGTGGGCATGGGTCAGGATGACCGAATGAACGGATGCGGCCTCAAAGGGAAAAGGACGATAATTCAATTCTTTCTCGGTCTTCGAGCCTTGGAACATTCCGCAATCAATCAAGGTCCGGATACCGGAATGTTCGAGCAGGAAGCAAGATCCGGTAACTGACCCGGCAGCGCCGTGGAAGTGCAAAAGAGGGTCTGTCATAAGTTCTCCTGGTCCGATCGGAGGTGTCGAATTTCTTGATCAAAATCCTGCGGCCCGCTGGTTCCACTGCAGCGAATTCGTGTTCGACGAGCGTGACGGGATGTCTTTAGTGGGGTCTTCTCCATTTCGCGACATCGTCGGAAGTAATCCAGACGCGGCCATCCGGCTTGATATCGCCGAGATCATACTTTGCGCTGGCAATCTTCCCGAGGGCATCGATGTATTCCTGCAATCGGCTTTCATCGCAGCGCGGCGGGTTTGCGATATCGAGAAGGGCTTGTTTGGTAACAAGAACAATTTTGTTCATCGAGCCGGCGTCCATGATCAAAAGGGCTTCGTTGCCTGATGACTTCATCATGGCTGTAACGAGCGTTAGCGGCATTCCCTTCCTCCGAAATGACATATGCTGCTCGTGGATCAGCGACCAGCCGGGGAGAGCATGCACCGCCGGTCGGTCCTTTACTTTGCGGAATGTCAAACTGGACGCAACGGCCGGAAAGATCATCGCCTCTCGGGCATGCGTCTGCTACGCGCGGCGGGTTCCACGAAATTGAAGTCTACAGTCTGTTCAAGGACTGCCGATTTGTTCGAAGCGCTAAACAATCGAAGAACGATCAAGGTCTCGGTTGATAACTCGGTCGGCACCAAAGACTTCATGTCGACAGCGATTTGGAGCTGATCGGGTTAGTTTCCCGCCGACACATACCGGCGCCAGGAGCAATGGGACAGGAGATGTGCCAGGCTCGCAGCAACCAGCGCCGAAAATCCCAGCCATCGTCCGATTGCATCCTGATGGGCGCGGAACCTATCGCGGCCAAAAGGCCAAGCAAAACAGAGATGTTCCCGATATCGGGCGCGGCGAACATGGTTCCGGCTGCACCAAGAGTACCCAGCATAGGGATGGGTCGCCCCATTGTTAGAGTTGCGGCCCTCCTGCCTAACTGGCCAACACCGGCAACGCTCCGCCTTGGCGCCGGCCCTGGCGGAGACGGCTCATCGGCCTTCCGCTTTTCCGCCATCCATGATGCGCCTGAGCCGGTTGAACACGTCGCGGCAGGGGAAGCCGCGTTTGTTGCTGGACCGCAAGCTGCTCATTGAGGCTTCCCATGCGGGGGATCGGGCGCGACGCATCATTTGACGATGAGGAAGCGCTTGTGGCCATCGCGAAAGACTCCCAGCAGCAGGAGGTCGTCTGATCGTTGTGCGAGATCCGCAGTCATCTGCGGCGTCGTGCTGGGATGTTGGTTCACGCTGATAATGACGTCGCCAGGCAGCAGACCAGCCGCCGCCGCGCCGCTGTTGTCGATAAGGGACGACACAAATGCGCCCTCCACCTTGCCAAATGCATCGGAGTCGGAGTCGAGCTTCTTGAGGATGACGCCGCCCAATAGTCCTTTCCCCTCGATTTCGGCTGGAGCCGCTGTCTGGCTTTCGGAGGAAGGCGTGCTCAATGTTGCAAGGAGCTCAACATTTCCCGAAGGGCGTGCGACCGAAAGCCGGACCGAAGTGCCGGGCGGGAGAGAGGCTACCTTTCTGTGCAATTGGGCGGCATTGTCGATAGACGCATCGTTGACGGCCACAATGACGTCCCCCGGTTTGATCCCGACGCTCGCGGCCGGTGATCCGGACAGAACGTCACTGATAAGCGCTCCCGTTGCTGAACCGATCCCGATGGCCCGTTTAATGTCCGCGCTATTGTCCTGGACCTCGACGCCGAGCTGGCCATGGCGAATTTCGCCGTTTGCGATAAGCTGCCGCATGGTATCTCGCGCAGCATTGATCGGGATCGCAAAGCCGATGCCGATATTGCCGCCCGAGGCATCGATGATGGCGCTGTTGATGCCGACGAGTTCGCCTTTGAGATTGACCAGGGCGCCTCCTGAATTGCCCGGATTGAGCGAGGCGTCGGTTTGGATGATGTCCTGGTATCCTTCAACGCCAAACGCGGCGCGACCAAGGGCGCTGACGATGCCGAATGTTGCCGTTTGCCCGAGACCAAATGGATTTCCGACGGCGGCGACATAGTCGCCGACGCGCAGCTTGCTGGAGTCGCCAAAGCGAGCAGCGGTTAAGCCACTTGCCTTAATCTGTACGACGGCAATGTCGGACTCGGCGTCGGCGCCAATGACTGTACCTGTATAGGTGGCGCCGTTGACAACCGTGACTTTGATGTCAACAGCGCCCTCAATGACATGGTTGTTCGTAAGGATGAAACCTTGGTCGGCGTCGACGACGACTCCTGCCCCAATGCCCTGCGAGATCCGCATCAGCGGCAGTCCGCCAACGGAGGAGGCGTTTGATCCATTTGTTTGTGGCAAGGTTGTACCGTTGCCATCGCTCGCCGCGGCGGGCGCGCGAACAGAAATGCTGACGACACTCGGAATGACCTTTTCCAGCATTGGCGCGAGGGAAGGTAGTGCTAGGGACGTTGCTCGCGCCTGATAGAAACCTGCGGGAATGAGTAGAGCTGCCGACAGCATCACAGCTGCAAAATGTCTCAAAACGCGGCTCATGGAACTTTTTACGCCTGCGAGAAGATGATCAAACCCAATGATGGATGCCGTGTGCATTTGTGCCGCCTCCTTCGAAGAGGAGGCAGGATATGGGCGACGAAAGGCGCTTGCATTGATCAAAAACAAGAATGCTGCATGGAAACCGCAGGACGCACTTCATCAATGCCAATCAGGCGGGTTTTCTTGCAGGTGGGCCTATCATCAATGGCAAGCTTCATATCGATCGGCTCGATCGGCATTTAAATTTTTCATAATCGTATAGAACGTTGGGACTTGAAGCTATGCAGCGACCCCAATCATGTAAGGAAAAACAAGACCTTACCATGATTATCGGCGTGAGACCCCCGCATTCCGCAGACCTCGCCGAATTAGCGTAGTGCTGCCGCCTTGGCATCCGGCTTTTGAAGTCGATCAAGACGACGCGGCAACTCCTTGGATAGGGCGGTGCGATGATAAGGCGACATCTTTCGCCACGCACGGATTTCGTCGAGCGTCCGCCCGCAGCCGACGCACCACTTACTGCGCGGGTCGTACTGACAGACATCTGTGCAGGGAGAATCCTTGGCCACGGAACGCCTATTTCAGGTAGGCGCGAACGATGTCGATCAGCTCGGCTGCTCCCTCGTCGCGCTCACTTTGCGGGAGGTCGGCCGCCTGTAGATGGAAGCGGATGTGATCTTCGATCACCTCGTTCATCAGGCCGTTCATGGCACCACGAATGCCAGCGATCAGCTGCATGACGTCGGTATGGCTCTTTTCCTCTTCCAGCATCCGCTCCAGGCCTTCGACCTGACCGCGAAGCCGGCGCACGCGGTTAATGAGTTTTGCTTTTTCGCGGACAGTGTGAGTCATGCGGTTGCTCCTGAAGTTGGCGATCCGGACCGATAAACCGCCAAGGCTTCAGTCTCAATCGTCTCCTAGCACAAAACACATTCTGCCGGGATTGACAATAAATATTATACCCCCCTATGGTATATCCATCAAGTGATACCAGAAAGCCCCCACAATGACGTCCCTTCCCGACCTCCTTCAGCAGGGTACGGCCCACGCCTGGCTGTTCATTCCCACTGCCATCTTCCTCGGCGCCCTTCACGGGCTTGAGCCTGGTCATTCCAAGACGATGATGGCCGCGTTCATCATTGCCGTGCGCGGCACGATCATGCAGGCGGTACTCCTCGGCGTCTCGGCCGCCATCTCCCATACAGCGGTTGTTTGGGTGGTGGCTCTTGGTGGCCAGTATCTTGGCCGAGGTATGAACGCGGAAACCACCGAGCCATACTTCCAAGTTGCTTCCGCTGTGATTGTCATCGGCATTGCCCTATGGATGATCTGGCGCACCTGGCGCGAAACGCGTCTTGAGGCCGCACATAATCACAATCATGACCACGATCATGGCGACGAAACGCGCGAGATCGACACAGGCCACGGCATCATGGCGTTGGAACTCTTTGAGGATGGCGTCCCGCCGCGCTTCCGTATCCGCTTTGAAACCGGTCACGGCTGGCATGCGAAGGACGTTACGATCGTTACGGAGCGCGACAGTGGTGCAAAGCAAGCCTTCACCTTCGTCGATAAGGGCCGCTATCTCGAAAGCCTGGAAGAGATTCCCGAGCCGCATGAGTTCAATGCCCGCGTCAGTCTCGGACATGGCGATCACACCCATGACTACGATGTCGCCTATAGTGAAGACGGCCACCACCATCATCACGGCCTGTCCGTTGGTGAAGAGGGCGAATATATGGATGCGCACGCGCGCGCCCATGCCAACGACATCGCCCGCCGCTTCAAAAACCAGAGTGTCACAACGAGCCAGATCATTATGTTCGGCCTGACCGGCGGTTTGATCCCATGCCCTGCAGCAATTACCGTGCTGCTGCTATGTTTGCAGCTCAAGCAGTTGTCCCTCGGTGTCGTCTTGGTGGTTTGCTTTAGCATCGGGCTGGCCATGACGATGGTCGCCGCGGGTGTGGCAGCCTCGATCAGCGTGCGCCACGTCCAAAAGCGCTGGTCCGGCTTCGATACCTTCGCCAGGCGGGCGCCTTACGCCTCCGGTGTGCTGATGCTCGTGATTGCGCTCTATATGGGCTATTCGGGCTGGGCCGGTCTGGAGAAAGGGCATGCGCCCGAAGCCGCAGCCGTGACCACGCCGGCAATCTGATCCTCAATCCGCCGCCGAACCTTCGGCGGCCGGTTTCACTTTCAACAACGAATGCGGATCCACCATGAGTGAACACGATCATCATTGCCCACGGCCATGATCATGGTCATGCATCCCGTAAATTCGGAAAGGCGTTTGCCCTAGGCCTGCTCTTGAACAGCGCCTTTGTGGTGATTGAAGTTGTCAATGGCTGGTGGCGTCGCCTTAACGGATATTGCTGATCGAGGTGATATTCGAGCAGCATGATCGAAGAGCCGGCCGCCCGCTACCGCTGTCACCGATTTCTACCCGAGATTGTCGCCCATGCCCTGTGGCTTTATTGCCGATTTCCGCTGAGCCTTCGCGAAGTCGAAGACCTGCTTGCCGAACGCGGGATTGACGTGTCGTTTCAGACAGTGTCGGAATGGGTGGTGAAATTCGGTCTCAAGTTCGCTTATCATCCCCGGCGGCGATCACGCGGCAACTTCGCCGACAAATGGCACCTTGATGAACTTGTCGTATCGATCATGGGCAGGAAATGCTGGCTGTGGCGTGCAGTCGATGCAGAAGGCTACGTCCTCGATGCCCTGTTACAAAGCCGAAGAAACAAGAAGGCGGCGCTGCGGCTGATGCGCAAGCTGCTCAAAAGTCAGGGCGTCACGCCGAGGTTGATGGTGACCGACAAGCTGCGCTCTTATGGAGTAGCGAAAGCTGAATTGATCCCCGGCGTTGAGCATCGATCGCACAAGGGGTTGAACAGCCGTGCTGAAAATTCTCATCTGCCGCTGCGGCGGCGAGAGAGGCGGATGATGCGCTTCAAATCGGCGCGGCAATGTCAACATTTCGTCTCGGTTCATGGCCAGATCACCAACCTCTTTCATCTCCATCGCAAACATCTCACTGCCGCAGACCACCGCCAACTCCGCGCCAGCGCCGTCACCACCTGGCGTGAAATCGCATTGTCGACCGTGCTCCGAAACTCGGGGCCAGTGCCTTGCCGCACCTGCCATCCGTTAACGCGACGCCACCCATCCAGGGATGCTGACCCTGCCCGCGGCCGGTGCCGAGCAGCCTTCTGTCGGCTGCTCGGCGATCGGATGCTAACGGATCGAAAGGTGATCTTCTACGGTTCGCACACCGGGCGCTGACCAGGCAGCATGTTCCGCGGCCTGGCGTTCGGCCCAGGTCTTGACCTTGCCATGCAATGTCACCTTGCCATCGGCGACGTGTATGTTGATGGCCTCCGCCTCGATTTCCGCATCCCGCCGGAAGGCATCCTCTATGCGCTTCTTCACATCCGTTGCGCTTGGACGAGGCGTCACCTCGATTAGGTTTGAAACGCCGATGACGCCAGACAGATCTCGCACCGCGTCAGCGGCGGCGTTTTTCTGATATTGCCATTCTACACGTCCCCTGAGCGTGACCCAACCATTCGCGACCTCCAACTGGACGGCATCCTTTGGGATGGTGACATGCCAGCTGATGGTGTTGACGGCGCGCTTGGCAATTTCATCGTCGGCGGTCCGGTGTGTTCCGACCGGGCGGACTTCGATGCCTTCGGCAATTGCCTTGACGCCCTTCACGCGCAGTGTCGCCCGTTCAGCGGCCGCTTTTTCGGCGAAGGTTGGAACATGACCAGAAAGAGTAACGACGCCGTTGTCGCAGGTAATACCGATATCGGCTGCATTGACGCTCGGTTCGAATTCAAGCTCATCGAGAATTAATTGGCGAAGTGTAATGTCGTCCATGAGACAATCTCCTCTGTTGATATCTCGAACCAAAGCATACTAGGGCGATGGTCGCCCCTGGCATTGACCTGGCTCAATTATCCGTCTTCGAAATTGAAGAGCGTCGGGCGATATCGATAATCTGCGCTGCCAGCTGTGGCGTACGAGCTGCAACGAAACTCTCGATCCTAAGTGTTGAGCGATTGCCAATCTGCAGAGGCAATCCATCCGGACCCAGGACAGCGCCGCCTGTTGCCTCGACGAGCGCCTGACCGGCAGCGCAGTCCCACACCATCGTCGGCGAGAGCCTTACATAGGCATCGGCTTCAGCTGCTGCAATGAGTGCGAATTTTAGTGCCGATCCGAAACGTTGAACGCTACATGGCTGCAGTGCGGCCAGGATGTCTTGGGTTTGGCGATCAAGGTGCGAACGGCTCGCCAAAATAAGCCGATGTGAACGAGCCACGGCAAGGCCAGTGAGGCTCCGTCGACACCCCTTGCCGTTCTCTTCAAAGACATGACCGTATCCAAAGGAGCAAAACAGCCGCTCTTGCGCGGGCGCGTAGATCATGCCGATCGTGGGATACCCATCCTCGATCAACGCAACATTCACTGTAAACTCGCTGCGCCCTGCGATAAATTCTCTCGTTCCGTCCAAGGGGTCTATGACGAATGCGCTGGATCCGAGTGGGGTGGCAGCAGCATCGTCGCCTTCCTCGCTCAGGATGGGAAATCCTGTCATCAAGGCTCTGCAACCGGCATGCAGAATATCCTGGCTCGCAAGATCGGCGGAGGTAACCGGAGTACCATCTGGTTTACTGTGCTGCGAGAGCGATTGATTTTGAAGCGAGCACACCAGGGCTCCAGCCCTTCGCACGATCGGGATCAGGGCCTCGACCAGTCGTTCTCGCGAAAGGATCTCCATTCCTTTTTCCCCGACAGCCAGTATTGCTACGAGGTCCTATGCTGAGATGCGCACCTTTTCATTGATGCGCGTCAATGCCGCAAAGCCTCTTCGGCATCAGACTCCCGTCATCGAAACGATATGCTGGAGCCGACCGATGATCGTCGAAGACCAATCCAAGGTCACATCCTTTCTCATGCACTCATTATTGCGGGAGGGCGATCCGGTGCAGACGATGGAGACGCACATCTCCCGAATATTCTTGTCCGGAGATCGCGCCTACAAGATGAAACGGGCGGTTCTCCTGCCTTATCTGGACTTTTCCAGCGTGGACAAGAGGCGGATCGCCTGCCTGAGAGAAATCGAGCTGAACGGTCCTACTGCGCCTGGGATCTATCTTGCAGTCCGCACAATCACTCAGGCACCAGACGGTCAGCTTGCGATTGATGGTGATGGGCCGGTAATCGAGACCATTGTCGAGATGAAGCGGTTCGATCAGTCGCTTCTTCTGGATCACGTCGCTCAAGCGGGGGGATTGACGGGTCAGATGATGACATCGCTCGCAGGTGCCATTGTCCAGTTTCACCGCCGAGCGCCGAGCGTTCGCGATGGCAATGGCGCCGCAAACATGGCGGCCGTCCTCAAGATCAATGAGGCAGGCTTTGCCACCGGCCATGTCTTCTCCCCGAAGGAGGTCGAGGCGTTGGCTGTGCGCTTCGACAAGCGGCTCGCCGGGCTTGCCGGATTGCTCGACAGGCGAGCGGCCGCCGGAAAGGTCAAACGTTGTCACGGAGATTTACATCTACGCAATATTTTCCTCCTGGATGGCCATCCGTGCCTGTTCGATTGTATCGAATTCAATGACAATATTGCCACCAGCGACATTCTCTATGATCTGGCGTTCTTGCTGATGGATCTCTGGCATCGGGGCTATGTCGAGTTAGCAAATCTTGTCATGAATCGATATCTTGACGAGACCGGCGAGGACGACGGCATTGCCGCATTGTCGTTTTTCATGGCGGTGCGTGCTGCCGTACGTGCGCACGTCATCGCGACGCAGGCTGAAGGAGCCGGCCAGCAAGCCTCTGAGCTTGAATCCGAGGCGCGCGCATATTTCAAGCTGGCAGTCGGCCTCCTTGAGTTGCCCCGACCAAGCCTCGTCGCAATCGGCGGGTTCAGCGGATCGGGCAAATCAACTCTTGCCGAGGCTGTTGCTCCACATATAGGCATGCCACCCGGGGCGCGCATTCTCGAAAGCGACCGCATCCGCAAGTCTCTTTATGATGTGCCCCCCGAAACGCGCCTGCCTCAAACCGCGTATCGCCCTGATGTTTCCGTCCGAGTCTACCGGGAGATATCGTGGCGTACCCGCGTCATCCTCGGTCAGGATGGAGCTGTAGTCGCCGATGCGGTCTTTGACAAAGTCGAAAATCGCAAGCTTCTCGAATTCGCCGCGACCGAAAAGAGATGCAGGTTTGCAGGCTTCTGGCTGGACGCAGGCCCCGGCTTGCTTCTGCAACGGGTTCAGACGCGCAAGGGAGGGGTCTCGGACGCAACGGTAGCCGTGCTTGAGCAGCAATTGTCGAGGAAAACAGCACCGGTCGACTGGATCAGGCTGGATGCCGCTTGCACGACGAGTGAATTGGTCGCCGAAATTTTGCACCAGTTTGAGGCCAGGGAGCCATGCCTTGACGACATCGCCGAAGGAATTTGAGTGGGCTCCCCCGGTCCAATCGAAGGGCCAGCCATTGTTGGAGACAGACTGGCCATTTTCAACTCAGTCGGCTCGCAAGACTCTACATTCATTCTTGACACTGCAACGCTCTGACTGACATCGCCTTCAACTGCACCATCCATCGCTCCCGGTGATGCCTTCAGCAGCTTCATTCCTGGATCGGTGGTGGCGAAACTTGCGTCGCTACCGCGTGACCCTGGCTCCTTCTAGAGTACTTCTATCCCTTTGGGGCGGAGGTAAAGGCCGCGCTTGCAGCGACGCTTGTCTATCAGAGTGTTCACTTCTGGCTGCCAATGGCACCAGATAATCGGATCGTCCGAACATGTCTGAACGCCGGCAAAGTACTCGTCCGTAGGTTCAATGACCGTGGGGGAGCTGCGGCGTTAGAAGCCGTGACCCTTGGCCGGCGGAAAATAGGGATCTTCATATCCCATTCGCGGTTTCTTCTGCACATTTGCCGCGCTTTCCTTTTGTTCGGTAGATGCAGTGTCGCGCCCTAAACCGACGCTGGCGTAAATAATGCCAAGTGCGGCGAGTGAGATGATTATTGCTCGGAGCATTTCGGCTTCCTTCCGTTATGGCAGCCATTTTCAGAGAGAAACTCTGCCCAGATGCGAGCTCCGTTACATTGTCTTTGATCAAAACATCGCAAAATACGAGATCGCGTTGAGGAATACAAATTGAGGCCGAAAAGTTGACGCCGATCAAGGCGCGCCAAGGCGAGTAGGGCAATATCAGGAAATGCTCGCGCTCAGCGTTGGGAGATCAGACGATGAATTTCAAGACAATCCTCGCTCCTATCGGAGTAAATCTTCTGGAGAAGGATCTTAGGCAGGCCGTCGCGTTCAGTGAGGCCGCTCAAGCGCATCTTTCGGTCCTTGTCGTCGCGATGGCACCTCCGCCGCCCATCGGCGGCTACGGCGAACTTGTTTCCACAGCTTGGCTCGAAGAGCGCGAGAGCGATCTTGCGAAGCTGGCGGGCGCCGTAGAAACCGTCAAGGCCAGTCTCAGCCGGTCTGGGCTGTCCTACGATGTCCAGGACTTGTACACGGAATATGCGTGGGCAGGAGAGGATATCGCATCGCGCGCACTTTATGCCGATCTTGTACTTGTCGGAGCCCAGGCGGCCGTGGACTCGCAATTTACCAAGCGCGTCATCGATGGAGCGCTGTTCCAATCGCCAACTGCTTTGCTTTTCAATCCGACTGACCGTCCGGCGACCATGACCCCAAGGTCGGTCATGATTGCTTGGAATTCTCGTATGGAGGCGGCTCGCGCGGTACAACAGGCCCTGCCTTTGCTGAAAGCCGCCGGAGAAGTCCATGTGACGATGATCGATCCGACGGAGACGGCTTTCGTGAATGGCGAGGAGCCGGGAGCCGACGTCGCAGCCTATCTCGCACGGCATGGAATTGCTGTGTTGGTTGACGTTCTTTCGGGTCAGGGCAAGGGCGTCGCTCAGATGCTCGCCCAGCACGCAGTCGATGTACAGGCCAACCTTCTTGTCATGGGAGCCTACGGCCATTCGCGCCTTCGGGAGTTCGTATTCGGCGGCGTTACGCGCACGATGCTTGAAACCGCCAGGCTGCCCATCTTGTGGGGGCATTAGCAGGCCTGTGGTCGTCCGCGGGATTTGCCAGGCTCCAAACCCAGTTATCCGGCGATAGTCGTCCAATGAACTCCTTCGTAAATCGGTTGAGACTGGGCCGATCAACATGGGCGCATTTGACGATCCGTCTTGAGTTCAACGAGGAGATTATCGATGTTCAGACATATATTGGTTCCAACCGATGGATCAAAAATGGCCTCACAGGCGGCCGCACAGGCCATGGCGCTTGCAGCTGAGATGAACGCCGAGGTGACCTTGCTGGCCGTGGCCGAGCCCTTCCGCATGCTGGCCATCGATAGCGATGAATATCGAAATCAGCAGCGGGAACACGAACGGACTGTCGCTTCAACGTGCGAAACTATGCTCTTGCGCCAGAAGCTCAGAGCTTCCGACAAGGGCGTCCTTTGCAAGACGCTGGTTATCAAGGGCAATGACATCGCTAGGACTATCGTCGACACCGCCGACAGCTTGGATTGCGATCTGATTGCGATGGCTACGCACGGGCGAAGCGGCCTGTCTTCATTGCTGATGGGAAGCGTTGCAACCGGCGTAATCGCCAGGGCCCACATACCTGTTTTAGTTTACCATTAATCCAAGGAAGCATACACGCATGTCCATCAAGAACCTAGCTGTGTTATCGCACCCGAAATCGGTGGCCATCATCGGCGCATCAATTCGCGAAGAGGCGATCGGTTCGAAAATTCTCAGGAATGTCGTTGATGGTGGTTTTTGTGGGGAGATATGGCCGGTAAATCCCAGATACGCCAATATCCGCGGAAGGACGTGCTTTCGGGATGTCAATGCTTTGCCCAGTCCGCCGGATATTGCGATAATTGCAACGCCGGCGCCAACGGTCGCTTCCATCACCCGAAAGCTGGGCCGCAAGGGAACGAAAGTTGCAATCATCGTCACCGGAAATCTTGACGATGACATGAAAAAGGCGGTGCTTGCTGCCGCCCAACCATACGACCTGCGCATTGTTGGACCTAATGTTGTGGGTCTCCTTCTTCCGGATGCGGACCTTAATTTGAGTTTCGTCCTGACCGATGCAGAACGCGGGAAAATCGGCTTGATCTCGCAATCGGGAGCGGTCGTCAGTTCGCTCCTGGATTGGGCATCCGATCATTCCATAGGCTTCTCAAGGATTGTTTCCCTCGGCGACATGATCGATGTCGATACGGGTGATGCCATAGATCTTCTTGCCGCCGATGAGCGGACGGCCGCAATCGTCATGTATCTGGAATCCATCCCCAATCCGAGGAAGTTCGTCTCAGCTGCTCGCGCAGCGTCGCGGACGAAGCCGTTAATCGCCATAGCGCCTGGCAGGCATCACGAAGCAGCCAGGGCGGCAACGACCCATACGGGCGCATTGACCGGCAATTCCCGCATCGTCGACGCCATACTGAAGCGCGCCGGGATCATCCGGGTTAAAAGCCTGACGGAACTCTTAGCCGCTGCCGAAATTACGCAAAAGTCCCATCCTCCGTCATCGCTGCGCGTGGCGTTGGTCACCAATGGCGGAGGGGCGGGGGTCCTTGCGGTCGATAGTCTCCTCGATCGCGGCGAGCAGCTGGCAGTATTGACCGCGCAGACGACAGACGAGCTCGACAGAGTTCTTCCATCGGGTTGGTCGAAAAGCAACCCGGTCGATGTCCTGGGTGACGCATCGCCGGCAAGAATAGCTGAAGCCATCAAGATTGTTGCGCGCGATCCGAGTGTTGATGCCATCCTCGCGCTCTATAGTCCGGTCCAGGCCGCGCAGCCAGCCGTCACCGCAGCGGCAATTGTGAGCGCCGTGCAGGAAAATGACTGGTCCGGCAAGCCCTTGCTTGCATGTCTGCTCGGGGGCAGGTCGAGCCGCGAGGGAAGGTTGATCCTGCGTGCTGCCGGCATACCCGACTATGCAACACCTGACGACGCAATTGCCGCTCTCCACGTTCTCGGAGAATGGGGAAGGCGCCAAAAGGCGCTTGAACATATCCCCGTCACCTCAGACCTTACCGTCAACAGGAAGGAGGCGCTAAGGCTGATGGAGAGTGTCGCGCGCCAGTCGCGAACAATGCTGACGGAGCCGGAGGCGAAGGCAGTCTTGAGACTCTATCAAATTCCGGTCGCAGAATGTTCAATTGCCAAAGATGTAGCGGCCGTCGCGGCGCTTGCCACCGCAATGCTTCGTAACCATCGCTCTATCGTCGTAAAGATCCTTTCGCGGTCCATCACGCACAAGTCTGAGATTGGCGGTGTGGCGCTCGACATTCGCAGCCGCGCTGCAGCATGCCGCGCTGCGCGAGACATGCAAAATAGGGCATCGGAAGCAGGGCTGAGCGATGAGATCGACGGCTTTGTCGTCGAACCGATGATCAGGGTGGAAGCCGGTATCGAATTGTTCGCCGGGCTTTCTGTCGACCCCCTCTTTGGGCCGGTCATTGCCTTTGGAGCCGGAGGGGTGGCCGTCGAGCAAATCAATGATATTGCCATCTCACTGCCGCCCCTTGATGATGATCTGGCGGCGGACCTCATCGACGAAACAAGAATATCAAAGCTGCTGGGCGGATTCCGTCATGTCCCGCCGACAAATCTCGATGCCATCAAGCGAACGCTCCTTGCCCTGTCGCAAATGGCCGTCGATTTTCCCTTCATTCGCGCGATCGACATTAATCCCCTGGCTGTCGCAGGTCGGGCCGTCATTGCGACGGATGCGCGAATAGAGCTTGATCCTTCCTGTCTGCACGAGCCAGCACCAAATCGCCGCCTCATCATAAAATCCTATCCGACTGAATGGACGAGAAAGATCCGTCTGGCGGGTCAGAGCTTCATAATGCGCCCCATATGCCCTGGGGATGCCCAAGCATATGGGGCGATGCTGGATCGAGTATCGCCATCCGACATAAGCGCTTGCTTCTTCGAGCAAGCAAGGCTTGCCGATGCGACCGCCGCTCGCATGACATATATCGACTATGAGCGGGAAATGGCTTTCGTCGCGGTTGATCGCGATGGGCAGCTCGCCGGTGTCGCCTGGCTGGTGGTTGATGAGGTCAAGGAGAAGGGTGATTTCGGGCTGCTTGTGCGACACCACTGCCAAAGAAAGGGTCTCGGAAATGCGCTCTTGGGTCGAATTCTTGACTATGCAGGCGCGCAAGGTCTGAAGGAAGTATGTGGTTCAGTCCTGCCAGACAATGTCAAGATGTTGAGCTTTTGCCGAAAGGCGAGCTTCACGATGACCGCACCATCCAGCGAGACAGCATTTTGGCGGGTTCAGCGAGCGCTGTCCAATCGCAGCGATCCCGGACCTAGTCCTTCCGCCTGGCACGAAAAACTGCACCCAGCTGAGCTGATTTAACGCAACGACGCCTGACACTGAATAGCGATGAATGATCTTATCCGTGGGCCTGCGTTTCAGGCGAATTGCAATTTGAACCCCTCAGAATCTACAAGCAAAAGTCGGCTACCGAAAGCGCCTCCGGGTGCGTTAGAGATGTGCGCACCATAGCTGAGGGGATCGAAGCGCGGTACTGAGGACGCGAACTTCACGCTAACGACGAGATATCCCCACAGCGCTCGACATCATCGAATGGGATAGCGCGCTGCCTGAAGGAACGATAGAGAACAAATTCCAGCGTGGCTGGGTGACGCTGTCCGGTGACGCTACTTGGCACTTCCAACCTCTCGCAGCTGAGAATGTGGTCAAAGAGCGCCACGGTGTGGTCGGCATCTCCAATCTCCGGGCATTCGTCCCAGCGCCTTGCACTAAATCTCAAAGGCGAGATCGCCGGCGCGTTAAAGCGTAATGCGCAACTCTCAACAGATTGGATCAATTTCAGTATCACGCAAGGGTGGGGTTACCTTGGAAAACCTATGCACCCGTATCGCCCAAAAACGTCCGCGTTGATGTTCGCATGAGATTGATCAGGCGCAATGCGACGGAGATTGGCTGCGGTCATAATTGTCGAGAGCAAAGTCGGGAAGCTAGCGTGTCAATGCTGGCTGATGACGGCCTTTGACCACAATTTCTTGCCGCCGCATCAACGGCTTTGGAACTAATCGCTATGACTCATCTCTTCGATCGCCTCCGTTCGCTGCGTTGGTTTGTGATCGATCACATGCTGTTCATTATTCTGGTTTTGATGATTGCAACCGTGATTGGGGTACTGTTCGTACAGACGAGAGCGGAGTTGGCACGCGATCGCGTTGAGTTGCAGCGCTCAATCAATTGATGTTAATTGAGTAAGCGATACCGATCAAATATGGTTGGCAGATTTTGGTGTGGTAGCTTGCATTGTCGATCAAATCGTACACCGGATCACATGTTTGCGGGTCGCCAATCAGAGGAGCCACGAACTATAGGTCTGTGAGATGCTTTCTCCAAAGGACCCAACCCGCTAAAATCATTAGCGCCAGGCCGGATAGAATTGCATTCCACGTGAGCAGGGCGTGGTCAGCAAAGCGCAGGATCCACGGCGAGGAAATGAGCCAAGCGCCAAGCAGGACATCCAGCCTATCCTCCCAAACGTAGCGCGACGCATAGGCAAGTCCCCCAAGCGCTGCAACCACCAGCCCGCAGAAGAAAAAGCTCCAGGCCGCGGCCCCAAGCGGGAGGGCATCCGGGCCGAGTGCGCCAAGACTCCACGGTGATACGATCAGCCACAGGCCGACGACGAATATTATATGATCTTGCCAGCGCCTATCCTTCATGTGTCGTCTCCTTGGTTTCTGCGATCCAGTTGGACCGCTATTGAAGGTATGTCTTTGTGGCTTTCCGTGCTTGCGCACAGGCGCCGTTGGCAGCTGGTCCGAACGTCCGATGCGGCCGCCTATTCGTAACGTAATGCTTCGATCGGATTAAGGTTCGCGGCCTTGTGTGCTGGATAATATCCGAAAAACGCCCCGACCATCACTGCAAAAGCAAATCCTCCTGCAATTGCCTCGCCAGACAAAGAGGCGGGCCAATTTAAAAGCTGCGAGATGACCAGCGAGATCCCAACCCCAACCACAATCCCCGCCAGGCCGCCTGTGACGCTGAGAAATATCGCCTCGGCAAGAAACTGCAGCAATATATGGATGCGCCTTGCTCCGATCGCCATGCGCAGCCCTATTTCGCGGGTCCTCTCGGTCACGGAGACCAGAAGAATGTTCATGATGCCGATACCGCCGACCAGCAGTGATATCGATGCGACGGCGGCGAGAAGCAATGCCATGACGCGGCTGCTGCTTTTGGCGGTCTCTGCGAACTGACTTAGGTTTCTGACATCGAAATCCCTGTTCTCCTCGGATCTGACATTGTGACGCCGCATGAGGACTGAGGTGATGCCGGCAATGGCATCGCGTACCTGATCGGCACTCTTGGCTTGCACGAACAATAGATTGGCAAAGCCCGCTAGGCGTGGCTGGAGACCATAGGGGTTCGGCGGCGGCAGATAGGCCCAATTGGTGAGTGCTTGGGCTTGAAGCGGAGCTGCCACGCCGAGGACGCGACGCTCCGCTGTCGTAAACGGTATCATGACGACATCGTCCTGATCCTGACCGAGTGCAGATTGTCCTTTCGCCGCCAGAAGCCCGACGACGCGCATGGGAACGTTCCGGATCCGGATCGTCGCCCCCAAGGGGTTTTCGCCCGCTTCAAACAGCTGGCGAAACACCGTTTGGCCAATAACCGCGACCAGCGCTTCGGCCTGCTCGTTCTCCCGGCTGATCGGTGCACCAGCGGCAATGTGCCAATTGGTAATCGCCGGATAGGTCTCGCTTACGCCCTGAATGCTTGTCGTCCAATTCTTGCCGCCATAGGCAAGCATGCCCTGCTGGCGGATCAGATAGCCGACATTTGCAATATGCGGCTCCTTGGCGAGAGCCCGTGCATCCGCGACCGTCAGCGTACTTGCACTGCCAAAACCGCCACGTGTACCACCGCTTGTAAGCGCGCCGGGCAAGACTACGACGACATTCGTTCCGAGGCTCTCGATCTGCTTCATGACTGCAATATTCGCACCCTGGCCCACCGCCACCATGACGATGAGCGCGGCAACTCCGATGAATACGCCAAGCATTGTCAGAGCCGACCGCATTCTGTTGCGCAAGATGGCTTGCCCGGCCGCCGAAAGCGTCATCGTTGCAAAGGAAAGCGCCATGTCAAAGCGGGAGCGGCTGCCAGCCGTCGCCTCGGGTATCTGCGTCAACGGACGGTGCGTTTCGAGACGCCGTTCGACGGGGTTGGATTCGTCGGAAACAATCTCTCCGTCGCGCATGGTAATGACGCGATCTGCGTAGGCTGCGATATCGCGTTCATGTGTGACCAACACAACCGTCAGGCCGTTCTGACGGTTGAGGGACACAATCGTGTCCATGATTTCAAGGGAGGTCTTTGTATCCAGATTGCCTGTTGGCTCGTCCGCAAGCAGCAGGTCCGGCATGTTGATCAAGGCCCGTGCTATGGCAACACGCTGCTGCTGACCACCGGATAATTGCCCGGGCGTATTGTTCTGTCTGGCTCCAAGACCTAGTCGCTGCAGCGATTGACGCGCACGGTCAATCATCGCCCTTCGGTCGACGCTCCCAGCCTTGGTGTAGTAGAGGGGCAGGCAGACATTCTCTAGGGCGCCACGGCGAGGCAACAGATTGAAGCTCTGAAACACAAAGCCCAGGCGTTCGCTGCGCATAGCCGCAAGTTCTGCCTCTGCGAGCCCTCCGACATCCACGCCGTCGAAAAGAAAATTCCCGCTGCTTGGACGGTCGAGGCACCCGAGAATGGACATCAGCGTCGATTTTCCGGATCCCGAGGAACCGATAATCGCAACGAATTCTCCCTGTTTGATCGTAAGGGTGACGTTCCGAACGGCAGGGATGTTGGTATCGCCGACCGTGAAGGTCTTCGATATGTTCTTCAGCAAGATGGTTGGTGGCTTGGCTGAACAGACCATCATAATGGGACCTAGAACCTGAGGAAGGAGAACGCTGCGGACGAATTCGAAGGGGACGTCTGAGCGACCACAACTCTGTCGCCCGGCTTAAGCTCGCTGGCAGTAACGGCGGTGTAGAATTCATCGTTGATCCCCGGCGTCACCCGGAGCCTGATCAATCCGCCGTCGCGCACGACCCAGACATGGCTTGCCTTGTCGTCTGCCGGGAGCTCGCTGCCGGACCCTTTGGGATCGAAACGCAAAGCCTGATTGGGGACTCGCAGCACGTTCGATTGCTGATCGATCACAATATTGAGGGATGCAGTCATGCCCGGCTTGAGCTGAAGGTCTTTGTTGTCAACGGTTACAACGGCGTCGAAAGTCACAACATTCTGCACTGTCTGAGGAGATTGCCGAACCTGAGAAACTGTCCCTTTAAATGCATGTTCCGGAAAGGCGTCGACGGTGAAGGTGACGGCTTCGCCATTCTTGATCCCACCGATGTCACTTTCACTGATGTTGGTGTCGACTTGCATCAGGGTGAGGTCGGTGGCGATGAGGAAAAGCGTTGGCGTTTGAAAACTGGCCGCCACGGTCTGCCCCTGCGTCACGTTGCGCGACACCACGATGCCATCCACGGGAGAACGGATATTGGTATAGTCAAGATTGATCCGAGCAGCTGAAAGCGCCGCCTTTCGCTGCTCGATGGCCGCCTGATCAAGGCCGACCTGCGCATTTGCCTGCTCGACAAGATTCTTCGCAATATCCACCGTATCCTCAGATACAGCGTTGGCATCTTTCAGCCGGAGGTTTCGTTGGAAGTTTAATTGCGTGTAGGTCAGATTCGCCTGGTCCTTCTTCAGCTGAGCCGTGGCGACAGCTAGATCGGCATTATTCTGATCGACGATGGTCTGATACGGGCGAGCATCGATAGTCGCGCAAACCTGATCTGATCTCACCATCGTATTATAGTCGCATTGGATCCGGGTAATCGGCCCGGACACATAGCTCCCGACAATAATCGTCAATTGTGGATTGACCGTTCCGGTTGCCATTACCTGCCGTACAATATCTCCCTTGTCGACGACGAGGGATTCGAACGTCGGCGGTTGCTCGTGATCAGCACCCATCCAGACGAACAGGAGCGCGATTGCTCCTACCCCCAGTAGAGAAGTCGCGAGCCAGAACCGCCGTGACAACTTCCTCCTCGATCTATTTTTCAAGGTGGGCGGGCTTACGTCTCGCTGCGATGATACTTCAACCAGATTGTCCATGGGCATCGTCCCTTTCGTCGAAAGGAGAATGCGCTCGAAGTGGACCGTTAGGCATTGATCCTGCTCAAACAGTCAGAACTCCCGATATCGAATTCAGGCTCCTGCATTGCGACAGATCAAGGCGAAGTTGACAGGATCAACCATCGTGACAACCAAGAAAGAGATTTTCGTGCGGCCAAGTTTGGCTCGGCCGACTAACGGGATGCTTGGTGACTGTGTCGGTAAACCGTTGTTCCAACTGCAGGAGATGCGATCTTGTCACGGCACATATTGATTATTGAAGCGCATCCCGACGGCCGCAATGGTCACCTCTGCCGAGCGCTCGCCGATTCCTACGCGGATGGCGCTGCCCTGGCAGGCTTTATGCTTCGCAGGCTCGATCTCTCGCAGCTGGATTTTCCATTGCTTCGCTCGCAAGAGGCGTTCGAGAATGATCCCATTCCGGACGTGCTGGTTCCGGCAGGCGAAGCAATCCAATGGGCGGAGCATATCGTTTTGATCTTCCCGCTCTGGCTAGGCACAATGCCGGCTCTGCTGAAAGCGTTTCTGGAACAGGTCTTTCGACCGGGCATTGCCTTCCAATACGCAGAGGGGGGCGCGGTGCGAAAGCTACCCGGAGGGTGCACGGCGCGGATCATCGTCACCATGGGTATGCCGACCATTGTCTATCGGCTTTGGTACGGCGCTCACGGCACGGAGGTCTTGCGCCGCAGTATCCTTAACTTCAGTGGAATTCGACCCGCCCGACAGACGTTCTTCGGCTCAATTGAACGGGCGAGCTCTGCCGAAAGAACCCGCTGGCTCAAGAAGGTGGAAATGCTCGGCCGGCATGGTCGCTAACACCGTTCGGGCAGGGCGGTTTCTCCGTCCGCCGGAAGCTGATTTCTCCCAGGATTTACTTTGCGTTTTGACGTCGATCAACTCCATTCCCCGATATCAGCGCTATTATTCAACCTGCCTATTCCCGAGTACGTCGCCTTCGACCACAGGCCATTGTGAGACACAGGCCGCGTCTCGAAATGTCGACACCGCTAAGAGAGGCGATTCAGTCGATGTCCGCTCATATGGAGAAAGACCATGCTTATCCAAGACATCATGACGGCCGGGCCGGTTACCGTGAAAACGTCAGCGTCAATCGTCGATGCTGCAAGATTGCTGCTGGACAAGCATCTGAGTGGCCTTCCAGTCGTCGATGACAATGGCGCCGTCGTCGGAGTGATCAGCGAAAGTGACTTCTTGAGACGGGGTGAGCTCGAAACCGAGCGCCAGCGCTCGGCGCTCCTTGAGTTCTTCGTGGGTCCTGGCCGATTGGCGGAGGAATACGCGCACGCCAATGGACGGCTGGTCGAGGAGGTTATGACATCACCGGTAAAGACGATCTCGCCTTCCTCCTCAATTAACGCGGCGGTGGAAATGATGGAGCGTGAGAACATCAAGCGACTTCCCGTGGTGGATGGAGAAAAGCTGGTGGGAATTGTCACCCGCTCCGACCTGCTGCGCGCGCTTGCCGGCCTTCTGGCCGCAAGGGCTGAGCCGTACGACGACGCAAAGATAAAAGCCTGCGTCGCTGACGAACTCGCAAAGCATAGCTGGAGCAAGAACGGATTTCTCCGTGTGGACGTCAAGGGCGGCGTTGTGGAACTATCGGGCTCTATCTTCGACGAGCGCGAGCGCATGGCGGCAAGGGTGCTTGCGGAAAACGTTCCTGGCGTAAGGGCGGTCAATGATCATCTGACCTGGATTGATCCCTATAGCGGCATCGCAATGTCGATGCCCTGATCGGTGGCGAGCAGCCTGGACTTCGTTCGAATTAATCAAGCGCAATGCGGAGAAACACAGGGGTCATATCCTATCCCGCAAACAAATTTTGGGAGGTGAATATGCGCAGCGAGGACCCAAACGGCCATATCGCAAATGCGACCGCAGCTTTGCTTGTTACAGCACCGGTCTTGCTGCTTTTGCTCTATCCTGGCCGTGCCGTATCACCGTGGCTGATAGGCGCTTCCGTTCTGACCGGCTTCACCTGGGCTCGTGCCCTGTGCGCTAGTCTGGTATCCATTCCGGAGGCATTGGCTGTCTCCCAACCGCGCGTCTTTCGAAGAATGCGCGCGCCAGCCTCAATTCGCAGCCACCCTTCAGACAGAAACGGAAAATATGAGCGAGATCGGCCATGAGCAAAGTCAAGATTGGGTCGAAAACCTGGGTTATTGTCTGTGATGGAGCCCATTCGTTGTTTCTGCGCAACGACGGCAATGAACACGTCCTCAATCTCGTGGAGGTCTATTCAGGCCATCACCCGCTGAAGGCAACGCACGAGTTGGGGGTGGATCGCCCCGGCAGGGTCTACGCCTCCAAAGGCGGCGCACGCAGCTCCGTGGAGGCCTCGGACCTTCATCTGAAAGCGGAGGAGGAGTTCGCCGCGAACGTAGGGGACCGACTGGAAGAACATATGCGCAGCGGAGCAATGTCGCGCTTCATATTGATCGCACCCCCCAGGATGCTGGCCTTCCTGCGCACGCATATGAAGCCGGCGGTTGAAGATGCGATGAAGGCATCTCTGGCCAAGGATCTCACCAAATTGACTCTTCATGAAATCGAGGCTCATCTTCAAGATGGTCCCGATATGTGAGATCCCACGCCATGAGTTTTCATTGAGAGCTGGCCCGCTATAGGAGCGTGCTCTGATCGTCGGCGAGAAGCGAATAATTGAGCAATGAAGCTGCTACGATCTACTTGGCCAGCAACGAGCGCGACATCAGTTCGATAGCTAAAGATGCAAGGGATAGTGACGGAGCAGATATTCTGTGCCGCTCTCGAATGTCTGTTCCCTGAAGCGACTATGCCCGTAGCCTCTAGCGACAATCACATCGGCCTCATGCCCGACCGCAGCATCCACGATCGTTTCTGCAATACCGGCAGGCCGTCCGCCTTCGCGCACGGTCAGAAGCATCACATCATCGGCTTGCCTGAGCAGGAGGATGGCATCAGCGATGGCGCGCCGCGTTTCTCGCGCGTCTTTCGATGAGATCACAATTGAATGTGCCTTGAGATTGGTTATTGGTTCTGAAGGCAACAACATGGGGCGTACGGCGGTCGGCAAGACTGTGCTGGGGTCTGCCATTCATTGCGAATTATGCGCGTGCCCGATGTCAGGGCGAAAAAGCACGACGAGATCACCAGAGGCCGCATGGGAGATCACCCCCGTTGACCGGTAGGCGATTTCCGCGCACCAATCGAACACGCATTGCAAACGGTCCCTTGCCGCATGACATATTCATGTATGTCGCGTTGGCGTGCTTCTATGGCAGTGATATCCCGGTGTGGAGTATTTGTAAGCATGGCGGCGTTGCGCCCGACGGCACACGAGACCATGGGATTGGTAAACGACACGCATCGCAGCTCGGCATCGCAGCTGACCGCCAACTGGCGCGGAAATGCCAGCCTTTGATCAGGGTGAGCATCGAAATGGACTTGAAGGCCATGATCCGCTCCATTTTTTGCCTTGTTGGATCAAAATTCGCTGCTCGGTACACGCACCCTGTACCTGTGCCGGCCGCTTCGATCATAGGAAGGCGCTTTTTCCTTCAGGCAGATACCGGTTCAGCAGCCGCCTGCTTATTTGTGGCGGGCAAAGCCATATCCAGAACGACGCGCCCCTCAATACGTCCCTGCTTCAGGTCACTGAACACCCTATTGATGTCTTCGAGAGGAGCGCGTTGGATGGCGACTTTGACCTTATGATTGGCGGCGAAGGCTATGGCCTCGTCAAGATCCCGGCGTGTTCCCACGATTGATCCTCGAAGCGTGATGCGCTTGAGTACGACATCGAAGATCGGGGTGGCGAAATTGCCCGGTGGCAAACCCACAAGGCTGATTGTTCCCTTCTTGCGCACCAACGAAAGGGCCTGGGAAAACGCCGCTGGCGAGACAGCGGTCACGAGCACACCGTGGGCGCCGCCATTGGTGGCCTTGGTTACTTGGGAAATTGCGTCTGGCATGGCCGCGTTGATGGCGATGTCGGCGCCAGCCATCCGCGCGAGGTTGAGTTTCCCCGGGGCGATGTCGAGGGCAATGACTTTCAAGCCCATTGCCTTGGCATATTGGATTGCAACATGCCCAAGTCCTCCGACGCCTGAGATTGCCACCCATTCGCCCGGTCGCGCTTCCGTTTCCTTGAGCCCTTTGTATGTCGTGACGCCAGCACACAGGATCGGCGCGATTTCGGCGAAATCAATATGATCGGGAAGTTGCGCCGCAAATGCCGCATTGGCCAAGACGTATTCCGCAAAGCCGCCATCGCAACTGTAGCCGGTATTGTGCTGATGGTCGCATAGTGTTTCCCATCCCGTCTCGCAATATTCGCATCGAAGGCAAGCGTCATGCAGCCACGCGACGCCGACGCGATCGCCCATTTTCACATTCGTAACACCTGGTCCCAATGCTGCCACGACCCCGGCCACTTCATGTCCTGGGATGAAAGGAGGCCGCGGGCGAACCGGCCAGTCTCCGTCTGCGGCATGCAGGTCGGTATGACAGACGCCGCAGGCTTTGACCTTGACGAGAATCTCGCCTGTGCGTGGTTGTGGTATCGGCATCTGTTCGACCGACAAAGGCATACCGAACTCTCTTACGATTGCCGCTCGCATGAGCTTATCCATGGAAATCTCCGTTTACGTCCTACCTCGTGATAGCCGATATGGTGGTATCAATATCCACGCGCGGCATTGATCTGACGCAATGACGGAAGTTTCATTATTGGGTTTAACTGTTCATATGGCGGAAGGTCGTAAGGGGAGGTAGATGAGAAGCTGTTACGCACTGGGGCCCATGAGAGCTGGTCAGATCCTTAGGGCATTTGCTCTTGTTAATGCCGTAGGCTCACATCTCAAACTGGAGCGCTGGAAGCTTATTGCCGAGCAAGGGCATCGTGCGATTATCGTCGTAGCCGACGGGGCCGGCTATGTTCGCGGATTGACACTTTCCTCGGCAGTAATCCATCCGATCGCTGGTAGACTGATGGATGTACCAATTTTCATTGCGGCCAGCGCGGCGGACGAGGGCGGCATAGCCCGGATGCTCTTTCACGATGTCAAGCGCCGCGCAGCCCTTCTGGGTTGCGATTTCCTGCGCATCTGGACCGTAACACCTGCCACGATCGATTCGCTTGACGACTTTTCCTATTTTGATCGCTGGGATCATGGATTGATGTACGTTGTCGAACGCAATGCGATCAGATTGATCGGCGAGACGAAGCCGGATCGGTATAGTTGACTATTGATTGGTAGTGGGTTTCTCAGGCCCGGCATCCCTCCGTGGTCGACGATGATGGGGAGGCGCCATCACTGACATTCACTTTCAGAGTTCCTGCGAGCACCCTGGTCGATTTGCCGTCACGATGACAGTTCAATCGGACGGCGTACGTGATGATCGTTGCCAACGCCCAAGACAAGCGTATGCGAGGCTGCAACGACCTCACCCCCGACCGGCTGAATAGCTGCGAGCCATCACCAAGAACGCGAATTTAGCTTTATGATGCTTTGTCACAGCTACCATATCTGGGTGTCAGCTGCAGGCGCTTTTCGGCCAAGGTCAGGGGGCGGAACGTTCTTCCGTTTGATCTCGCACGCCGCTGAGCGACATTCGGGTTTGAGCGACAACTAACCGATGCCGCCGCTTATCAGCGTATCGACACAGATGAGCTGATCGTCGACGATGCACACGCCTGGCATGTTTTCGACTGCAACCCTTGCGGCCTTACGCTGCCGCTCATCGACGATTGTCCCCGAAAGTTCGACCATTCCATCGGAGACCGTCACGTGAATTGAGCCCCCGCGCGCCCAACCTTGGGCTACCAGCTCGTTCCGGATCGCGTCTTCAATCTCTCGATCCCTGCTATTGGAAACACTCGTCGGAAGGAACCTCGTGAGGGCTTTCATGAGATCGGAGCGCGAAACGATTCCAACGAGCTCGCCGCGAGACATGACCGGAAGACGCTTCACGTGATGCTTCTCCATCAGGTCGACCGCCTCCTTAAGCGTCGTCGTGGGCGTTACCGTGACGACGTCGCCGGTCATGACCTCTTCTATGGTTCGGCCGTGGGTGAGGACATACTCCTCCGCAAGTTTTCCTGGGCTCGTCAGGAATTCAAGCAGCCAGGAGCGCTTTCGCTCGGTGTGCAACTCGGGACGCCGGACGAAATCTCCTTCGCTGACGATGCCGACAAGATCGCCATCGACGCTCACGACCGGAAGGCCGCTCAGATGATTGTCGAGCATCATCTTGGCAGCTTCGGCAACCGGTGTTTCAGGCCGAACCGTAGTTACAGGCGATGTCATCACCGCATGGATAAGCATGGCCATTCCCTCGCTTCTATTTGATGCTTCATGCCGATTGCTTCGGCGAGACGTTAGACGGGAGAATATCCTGGCTTGTCCATACGTGCTTTGATCGCAATCAAACGCCACCGAATTCAGAGCCCCACGTCATTGTTGCTTTCGCAGATCCGGTCGATGAGAATGGAGGAGCGAGCGTGACGTACAATGTGGTCGACAGTCGAGCCGAAGATGCGGTCGAATATATCGGAGGTGTGGGCTGCGACGACGATCAGCTCCGTATTTCTCTCCCGGGCGATCTTCAACAGGGTTCGTGCGGCCGGGCCCGAGCGGACATGAATGAAAGCCGGAATTTCAAGCCGTTTGCACAATGTGCCAAGCTTTTCCTCAGCCTCGCCTATCACTGAAATCGCCCAACCATCGGGGCTCTCCTGCCCCGCGGGGAAGCGCTCGACAACATGCGCCACCGTCAGCTCCCCTCCAGGCGCTAACAAGGAATAGGAAGTTCGCAGAATATGTTCGGCGCGCTCGCGGGATCCGAGGCCGATTGCGCAAACTATCCGCGTGTACATCATGCGCCCTCTAAATTGTGTCTGTTCCCGAGCAGCAAATGAACTCGGTCCTCAATCCTCTTGCGTGCGCCTCTTTCAGGAGCCTGTCCGCGCTCAACACATCGACAATGATTTCACCATCAAAGGACTGCGTGAGGGGAGACTCGAGCGTCTCGCGTATCCACGCCTCCGCGATTGAGGAAATGGTTTCGATCTGCCAACGTGTGTTGTCCAGGCGACTTAGGCGAAAATCGTATCGATCCTGCACCTTTGGTGCACAGCCTGCACCGGCGAGAAGCGCCTCTTCGTTTCGTGTAACTGCAGGCTCATGGGTCATCGATTTCCTCCTATGCCCAGCACATCCGCGTTTCCTCCGAGGATGCGAGGCCGAAATGGATTGTCGCAAGAATAACCTCACGTCAGGAGGACCGGCATTGATCGCGATCAAACTTGGAATAGGAAGCAGAAGCGTTCATCGGCGATCGTATAATCCGCATAGCCGCCATTAATCTGATAGCCGGTAAAGCGGGAGCTCGAACAGAGATTTCCCGCCCGCTCCTGCAGTAAACGCATTCTCCGCATGTCCAGCCCAGCCAAAGTACTCCGATCCGGTCGCCAAGCCGGGTATTTGCCATGTCTGCTGCCAGGGCGGTCACTGCCCCGACGATTTCATGCCCCGGGACAGTGGCAGCTTCGGTTGGGCAAGCTCGCCATCGATGACATGAAGGTCGGTACGACGCACTCCACATGCGCAGATCCGCAGCTATTCGCCTGCATTTTCCAAGATGATGGCGCGCATGGTCAGACTCCCGGAATTCTGCTGCAACAATGTTGCATACTCTGACCTCTCAACGTCTGCTGCCCAACTGACGATGCTGAGCTACCTTGTCGCGACGTCGAGAGGGCGCAAGCAAATCAAGGGTTGCCTCCCAAACGAGGCAGGGGCGGCAAGCCAGATGCGTGAACGGCGCAGAGGGCCGCATTTTGCCGATGCTGCAGATTCTAAGCAGCTCGCAGTCAGTGGCCGTCAGCGTCACCGTCTCTGTCGCCGCGCAATGCCAATGCCGCAATGGCGGAAGGAACGTTGGCTGCAGAGGATGAACCGACCTTGAGTGCCGCGGTCTGAGCCAGAGCGGTATCCGTTGTCGCGGGCCGCTGTGGCTTCGATGGAAGCGAGGCAGTGGTGGTCGCGGTGACGGAACTGATGGAAGTCATTAGGAATGCCCTTATTAGCGGAGCTTTTGCCTCATGCGTCAAGCACGGCTGGTTTGCGTAGATGGTTCATCCATCCGAGATCCGGATCGAAGAGTTGTCTGTCGATCGCATACCGAGACTGGCACTCGATTCTTACAGGGGACTTACAGGAACGCGTCCGCGATGAGTTTTTCAAGGCTGCGTGGGACGCTTTTCAGACCGTGCGGCAATCGCAAAGAATGGAGAACAGATAGCCAATCTGAACTGGTGGAACCTTGTTCCATGAAAATGAGCTGGGCGTTGCAAGCTTCGTGCAACGGCGAGATGAGCGAATAGCGAAGCTTTGCGCTAAATTCGGAAATTCGCTTTGACAGCAGGCTGTCGGGAGGGTTTGGTAGGAGCCAATTGTGGCTGATCCAATATTTTCCAAAGGACATCGAATGAGCAGTGCTCAAACGGAACGGCACTTTATCAACCGCGTTGGATGGCTTCGTGCTGCGGTCCTTGGCGCCAATGACGGGATCATATCGACTGCCAGTTTGATGGTAGGGGTTGCGTCGGCAGCAACCTCGTCGAGTACCGTTCTGGTGACGGGCATTGCCGGTCTTGTTGCCGGCGCGATGTCGATGGCTGCTGGGGAATATGTCTCTGTAAGCTCCCAAGCTGATACGGAACGGGCCGATTTGGCGCGGGAAAAGCTTGAGCTTGCAACCAATCGTGATGCGGAAGTTAAGGAGCTGGCAGCCATATACGCTTCGCGTGGCGTGGACCCGGCTCTATCTGTCAAAGTTGCCGAGCAACTTATGGCGAAGGACGCGCTTGCGGCCCATGCTCGGGATGAGTTGGGACTTACCGAGGTAATTTCAGCGAATCCGATCCAGGCTGCGATGACTTCGGCGATAACTTTTTCGTCTGGCGCGGTTCTGCCCGTTTTAGCTGCCGTGATTGCACCGACGAATATTCTGGTCCCAGCTGTGTTCGGAGTGTCGATCATTGTTTTGGCACTACTTGGAGCGGTTGGCGCATGGGCCGGCGGAGCTGCGGTACCTAAGCCAACGCTTCGCGTCGCTTTCTGGGGCGCTATCGCAATGGCTGTCACCGCCGGCGTTGGCGCGCTGATCGGCACCGCTGTGTGATCAAGGCAATTACTGTTTCAAAGGGCAGCCATCCGACAGAAAATCCACCGGCGCGCCCCGAACTTTTATGACGGCATAGGTCTGGATGACGCGGTTTCCGGCCTGGCGCGACAAGCTTCCTAACGTTTCAGAAGAGCGGAAGCAGCTTGAATAACACTCAATCTTTCCTTCGTTGCTCGGCACGACGATAAGTGCTGGGCTGTTAACCAGTCTGACCTTGCCCCGTTGAAATAATCCATTTTGAAGTAAGCTCTGGCCCATTGAGAGGACCAGGGAATGAAGCGCAATCGTTTCACAGACGAACAGATCATCGGCATTCTGAAGGAGCACGAGGCTGGCACGCCGGTCTCGGAGCTTTGCCGCAAGCACGGCGTCAGCGATGCCAGCATCTATAAATGGAAGGCCAAATTCGGCGGCATGGACGTATCCGAAGCCAAGCGTCTGAAGACGCTTGAAGACGAGAACACGAAGCTGAAACGGCTCCTGGCAGATGCGATGCTCGACAATGCGGCTTTGAAAGACCTTTTGGGAAAGAAGTGGTGACGCCCGCAGCAAGGCGGAAAGCTGTCGCTCATCTGATGGATCACCACCAGATGAGCGAACGGCGGGCGTGTAAAGCCA
>NZ_JAELTU010000432.1 GCF_016429015.1 Rhizobium sp. ASV20 | reverse complement strand
GTCATAACGCTGCTCGGCGGCACAATGTTCCTGATGTGGCTCGGCGAGCAGGTGACCTCACGCGGTATCGGCAACGGTATTTCGCTGATCATCTTCGCAGGTATTGCCGCAGGTCTCCCGACCGCTCTTGCCGGCACGCTCGAACTTGGCCGTACCGGCGCTCTGTCGACGGGACTCATTCTTGCCGTCCTGGTCGTCGCCGTTCTGGTCATTGCGCTGATCGTTTTCGTCGAGCGCGCCCAGCGCCGCCTCTTGATCCAGTATCCGAAGCGTCAGGTTGGAACGCGCATGTTCCAGGGCGATACGTCGCACCTTCCGCTGAAGCTCAACACCTCGGGTGTTATCCCGGCGATCTTCGCATCATCGTTGCTCCTTCTGCCGGCAACGGTCGCTGGTCTAGGCAACAACACCGCCCTCCCGACCTGGGTGACGTCTATCGTGGCTGCACTTGGTCACGGGCAGCCTGTCTACATGGTGCTTTACGGCGCTCTGATCGCCTTCTTTGCCTTCTTCTATACCGCTCTTGTCTTCAATCCGAAGGATACCGCGGACAATCTGAAGAAGCATGGCGGTTTCATTCCGGGCATTCGCCCAGGCGAGCGCACTGCCGAATATATCGATTATGTGC
>NZ_JAELTU010000431.1 GCF_016429015.1 Rhizobium sp. ASV20 | reverse complement strand
TACCAAGACAATACCAAAATGGCATCGAAATGCAAGAGCAAATTATACCGAATTGGATTTTGAATTAAATGCCACGATGGCATAAGTTCGGAATATGAGTATGATCAAAGAGTTAAGGGAAAAGCTAAAACTATCTCAGGCCGAGTTGGCTGAGGCTGTTGGTACATCGCAGCCTCAAATCAAGCGTCTAGAGGCCGGGGATAGAAAGCTCACGAAAGAATGGGCCGAGAGGTTGGCACCTCACTTATCGGTCTCTCCGGACATATTGATGTTTGGGGAACCGCTCGACATTTCCGGCGCTCGCCCAGTACCAAATTTGGGTAGCAACGTTTTTGAACTTCCAAATGCTATAATTCGCGATAAAGTGGAGGGCTTAGGCCGAAAAATACCGGTTTACGGGCAAGCGGTCGGAGGCGTCGACGGGGAATTCCTCATGAACGGCAGTGTTTTGTATGAGGTGATGGCACCACCTGTTTTATCAAACATTTCTGGTGCGTATGCAGTTCAGGTGGCTGGGGAATCTATGTCACCGAGATATGAGGACGGTGAAGTTTGCTTTGTCGATCCTAAGCGCCGCGTCAAAAAAGGTGACTACGTCATTGCCCAAATTCGCCTTGAGGAACACGGCCCACTCTTGGCC
>NZ_JAELTU010000430.1 GCF_016429015.1 Rhizobium sp. ASV20 | reverse complement strand
GCGGTTGACGGCGTCTGCGCCAAGCGGTTTGTCGGCGCTAAGAACGGGAGCCTCCACTGCAGGGACCAATTTTCTCAGTGACAACCACACCACCGAGGAAGACGGCCACCGCTGCGTTGGCCAACTCGACACAATTCCATAGCTCACGACATGAAACTATATTAAAAATTTAAGGAAGACACAAATCATCTACAAGACGGCGCAGTATACAGCAACGCCAGCGTCACCATGGGCTTCCTATCGCGGCTTTTGATGCCGGTCGTTGTGGGCGATCAACCACAAAGTCAACCGTCACCACAGTCGCAACCACCACAACATGCACAAACAGAATCAACACAAAGCCAAATGCAACAGACACGCACAAATCAAACACCTTAACCACAGCAGCAACAGCAGCAACAACAGCAACAACAACAACCCCTCACAGCCACCCTCACAGCAACCCGCTCAGACCTAACCCCCCTCCAACGCAACCTCAAGGAATTCAGCCTCTTCCTCTTCGGCGCAGGCTTCATGGCAGCCTCAGTCGCAGTAACGCGCCGCGCCGTGATCCGTCGCCAGCGCGAGGCCCTCCCGCGCTTCTTCTCGCAGTCCAACCGGACAGCGCGCCAGCTCGACGGCGCAGACCGCTCGGCGCTCGCGGCGCAGGCATTCGGGCTGGCGA
>NZ_JAELTU010000429.1 GCF_016429015.1 Rhizobium sp. ASV20 | reverse complement strand
CGTCAGGTTCATCGTCGCAACCATTCTTTTACGGTCTTCATCTCTCTTGCTAATTTGGTCTTGTTTCCGTCCCAGCCCTAACATCTGGTGTATCCGGTGGCAGCATCAGCCAGTTCTGCAAATCCCGCAGGTCCGGTAGCGAACTCTCTATCCCTTGCGGCATGCTGAGCGGCTCGTTTACCAAGTCTTCGAAATTCCATATTGTCGCCGTCTCCATAAATATGTCATTTGGCCGTGCTCTCCTTCGATCTCTTCGATTTCGATTCGCAGCCGTGGGAGCTGACGTGCCATGCATTTGCTGCTGCTGCTGTGATGGCGGCGAGAGGTCCATGTCCGCGAATGACGCAATGCCTTGAGATTCCCAAGGGAATAATCTTTGCTCAACGGCTTCTTGAGTTTCTTTCGCAGAGTTAAGATACCTTGATGCGTTGAAGACATTTTGTTGTGCCTTTTTGTCTGCATCGGCACCTAGGCTCTTGATACGTGCTACTTTTCTAGCACTACGCTCAAAGGTCTGGAGCCATTCCCTTGCACTGGGACAAGTGCTTTGCATATCGCTAAAAATCGAGCTTGCGACCAAGACGGTGAATTCCATATCGTCGTCACTCTACAACGCGGTTAGAATCCTAGGCAAACATTGAAGTGATGGGAGACTTACCATTTCGCGA
>NZ_JAELTU010000428.1 GCF_016429015.1 Rhizobium sp. ASV20 | reverse complement strand
GCAGCAAGCCTCATCGAGCGTGGGGCGCGCAATGTGGTCGTTACGCTGGGTGCAAAGGGCGCATTGCTTCACGGCGAAGTGGGAACGCATTTCGTGCCGGCTTTCGCTATTTCCGATGTAGTTGACACAACCGGCGCCGGCGACGCCTTCAATGGCGGGTTTGCGGCAGCACTGTCGGAGGGGCTCTCTCCCCTCGACGCAGTCCGATTTGGTGCGGCGGTGGCGGGTCTTTCAGTGCAGAAGCCGGGTACGGCGCCATCGATGCCGACGCGCTCCGAGATCGATGCATTCCTGCAAGAGAGGTCGTGACAACAGGTCGAAAGGGCGCTTCCGCCATTCAGAGAAAGGCGGAAGCGTTCAAGGACACAGATCCGTCGCCGGTGCGGTGGCAGACCTGGTTGGACCGAGCGCCGGTCGATTACGGAGCGACGGGAAGTGCGCGCTTGTGCCGAGAGTTTCTATAGGTAGCCAGGATGCGTTCGCGGGCCTGCGCGTCGATGGATGCGCCCTCCAGAAAATCATCGATCTGGTCATAGGTGACGCCGTAGGCGTCCTCGTCCGGCCGCAAGGGGGCATTCGTTTCCAGATCCGCGGTCGGCACCTTGAAGACCAGGCTGTCCGGGGCTCCCAACACCTTGCCAACGGCTCGGACGCGGCGCTTGTTCAGCCC
>NZ_JAELTU010000427.1 GCF_016429015.1 Rhizobium sp. ASV20 | reverse complement strand
CAATCGTCGAGCTCGTCTGGCCGGTGACACGATTGAGGATGGCTGCATTGGCATCGGGCTGGACGAAGGTGACGCGGTTGCCCTTGCCGACGTCGAAGCTCTGCCAGTTGACGACGGCGCTGCCGCTCGTCTGGTTGATCGTCAGAGACCCTGCAGACGGCGATCCGATCGTCGCACTGCCCGCCGCCACTTGACCGCCCGAAGGCAGCGACTGCGCCAGCACCGCCGGCGAATGCATCAGGGCCGTCGAGGCGAGCAGCGTCACCAGACGGGTCTTGTGCGAGAGCGTCATGTGGGTCGTCTGTCGGGTCATTGCCATCACTTTCAGCAGGAGGAGGCCGACAGCCAAAGCCGCAAGCCACTCCCTTCCATCGTCCATTCGTACGACATGCAAAGAGCGATGGCTTGGCGGACCACGCCAAGACAATCGATCTCACATTCCCGTTGTCGACAACATTAGGAACGTTCTGCGAAAGGGCCAACATCCATTTTTGACATGCGATTGGAATTGTATGTTCGAGACCATGATGCCGAACACTGCGGCCGGCGATGTCACGTTGTCTGCAGCTTAACGGTTGGCGGATAACTAGGCGAGGATGAGCTCGCCGACGATCAGTTACAAGAACCACCGCTCTCCGCCACAGATCATCGCCCGTGCGATGTGGCTGTACT
>NZ_JAELTU010000426.1 GCF_016429015.1 Rhizobium sp. ASV20 | reverse complement strand
TGATCGATCGGATCGTGCATGGCTGGTCGCCGCAGCAGATCGCCGGCCGCATGCGCCTGGAACGCCATCCGATCTCCGTAAGTCACGAGACGATCTATAAGTTCGCCTATTCGGCGGACGGCCACGCCATCAAGCTGTGGCGACATTTGCCGGAGCATCGTGCCAGACGCCGGCCGAGACATGCCAGACGCAAGCATGGTCAACGGTTTAGTCCGGACTTGAATATCCTGCGCCGTCCAGATGTCGTTGCCGGTCGCAAGCAGTTCGGCCATTGGGAATGCGATCTGATCCAGTTCCGCAAGAAGTTCGGAAAGGCCAACGTGACATCGCTTGTCGAGCGGGTCAGCCGTTTCGCAATCTTCCTGCGCAACAACGACCGTCAGTCCCGGCCCGTCATGGACGGCCTCGTGCGAGCACTGCAGGCCCTACCCCACCTCGCCCGCCGTTCGATCACCTTCGACCGTGGCACGGAGTTCACCGACTGGCCTTATCTGCAAGCCAGCATCGGCACCCAAACGTGGTTCTGCGATCCGCAATCACCCTGGCAGAAAGGCACGGTCGAGAACACCAATGGCCGGGTGCGAAAATGGCTTTCGAGAGAGGTCGACCCATTGTCGGTCACAGATGCCGATCTGATCGAGATCTGCAATCGGCTCAATGCGACGCCACGAAAATGCCTCGGCTTCCGCAC
>NZ_JAELTU010000425.1 GCF_016429015.1 Rhizobium sp. ASV20 | reverse complement strand
ACGCTATTCAGCTCGATGGCGTCTGGGGTGTAACGTTGGGACATGGGCTTGTCAACCGTGGTGATGCACGGGCTCATGCGTTCTTTGGTGACTACGAACTAGTTGGCAAGAGCTTGATGAGGCTTGCGGTTGGCTTACGAGGAGAGTTCATAGGGTGCGGCGTGCAGAGGGACATGTCGTCTGGTCTGGTCTGTGGATTTAAGCCTGACGAGTCGAGAGCGAGGGTATTGACATGGAGGCCGGCTCCAGCAGCAAGGATGAAAACATGCCTGCGTGATATCTCCGCCTGATTGATTGGCAGGAACCACTCACATAACTTAATCATATGTCCAAGTATTTAATCCATAGTACAACTAAACCATGAACAACACGGCTCTTATTCTGCCACAAACAACGCAGCATGTCCCATGCCAGTTCCAATACAAAGCGTAGCAACGCCCAGCTCGCCCATATCCCTCCTAAGACCATGCATCAACGTAGCCGTCATTCTCGCACCCGTCGCACCAAGCGGGTGCCCCAACGCAATCGCTCCACCATCCGGATTCACCTTGCCCCCTTCCCACGCCTTCTCTAGCCCCAGCTGTCGAAGACAATACAGCGACTGGCTGGCAAACGCCTCATTAAGTTCCCACCGCGACACGTCCGACGTCTCCAACCCCGTCAAGCTCAGCAACCGCGGCACCGCCAACGCAGGCC
>NZ_JAELTU010000042.1 GCF_016429015.1 Rhizobium sp. ASV20 | reverse complement strand
AGAGAGGAAGGGGCGTCGCATTCGCCGCGGTGAAGACGCCGGCGCCGACAATGGACGCCGTCACGTAGATCTCCGGCCGTAGCAGCACCGAAGGCTCGTTCGCCAGAAGATCGCGCAGGATACCGCCGAAAGTCGCCGTCAGCGTGCCGGTGACGATGGCAACCGTCGGCGAGCCCGTTGCCGCCATGCCCTTGGCGGCGCCCATCACGCAATAGGCCGACACGCCTACCGCATCGAGCCAGAGCAGCAGCCGGTAGCGTGATTCGAACAGATGTGCCGTGAAGAAGAACAGCACGCCGACGATGGCGCAGATGATGATATAGGTCGGGTTCAGCACCCAGAAGACCGGAACGCGGCCGAGGATGATATCCCGAAGCGTGCCGCCGCCGATGCCTGTGACTGCGGCAAAGAACAGAAAGCCGATCAGATCGAGCTGTTTGCGCGACGCTGCGAGCGCGCCGGTGGCGGCAAAGAGGGCGACGCCGACATAGTCAAGAAACGAGAGAAGCGACATCGAGAACTCCAACGGGCGTCGGCTACGATTTTCACGAAATGAATCATGAGCGCAAGGGCCGCGCAAGCAGGCGTGTGCAAACATCTCGCAGCGGCTGCGGCGACCAAGGCGACCAATATCGCCGTGACAGCGCTTCGAAGAGGAATCCCCCCGTGAAATCCCTGCTGATCGTCATCCTCAATCTCATTGCATTCGTGGTCATGCCGGCGGCGGCCGCGGCACAGCAATCGCTCCTGCAGGATCCGGTGGCCTACGAGAAGGACCACTTCACCAAGAGCTGCGACGGACAGGTGAGTTTCGGCGACAAGTTCGCGACCCAGCAGGACATCAACAACGACAAGTTGATGGATATCGTCATCAATGAGGGCGAAATCACCTGCAAGGGAGAAAAACGTGCTTACTGCACGGACGAGGGCTGCCCCTACAACTTCTATGTTCAGGTCGCCGAGGGCGGATATCTGCTCGTCGCCACGGCAAAGATCTATGGCTACGATTTCATCCTGCGCTTCGGCAACATGGTGCTGGTCATGAAGATGCATCCGCGCTTCTGCGACCGCAAGGATGGTGAGGCCGTCTGCGAAATCACCGTCAGGGTGCGCGGCACCAAGTTCGTCACCGTATCGCAGAAATAGGCCTTGCCACGCAGACATGTAATCACGTGTGCGGACCTGTGATTACGGTCAGGGACACAGAGTTATGGTCCGGGGTAGAGCGCCGAGGTGCGGCCAACCGCATAGTAGCCGACGAGACCAACCCATTCGCGCAGTCCCGTCGCCAGCAGCTGCGCGTTGCGCGAAGGCTGGGTGAAATCGAAACCGGGCGTCTCCTTGCCGGTGCTGCGATAATCAACCGGCCAGGGCACAACGGAAATACCCTGCTTGCGGAAGATGCCCATCGAGCGCGGCATGTGGAAGCCCGACGTGATGAGCAGGCAATCCGAAAGCCCGTTCTGGGCAAGCAGCTCCTTCGTATTGACTGCATTTTCGAACGTGGTGCGCGAGGTTTTGTCCTCGATCATGCGGCTCGTCGAAACGCCGAAGGCTGTAAAGAAGCGCTCGGAGATAACGGCGTCGCCTTCGTAGCTACCGCCGATCGAACCATCGCCACCCGAAATCAGGATGCGTGCCTGCGGATATTTCTGCGCCAGCCGCAGCGCCTCGACGAGGCGGTCACCGGCCGAATCGAGTTCATAGCCGCCTCGCGCCGTCGTCACTTCGTTCTGCGTGGCGCCGCCAAGTACAATCATGCACTTGAGATCCGCAGGGTCGGCTGCAGGCTTCGGAAAGCGTTCCTCCAGCCCCTGGACCACGTAGGCGCCTGCCGTCGTGTAAAGCGTGACGAACAGAACGACGGCAGACAAAAGCGAAGTGGTGAGCATGGTAGCCCGCCAACGCAGAAGCCCGGCGATGAAGGCCAGAAGGCCGAGGAGAAACGCCAGCGACAATGGCTGACCGAAAATCCAGACAAGTTTCGAAAAAAAGAACACGGCACATCCTTACGCTTGTCGGCGGAAAACGATTCGGTTTCTCCCTAGCAGATTTTTGTGCACCGCAATGTGGCTATTTCGATCGCCGCGCCAACGGAGCCGCCGCCACGAAGCGCTGATTGAAGCGGCGCTGCAGCGGGCGGGGGATGAAAAGCGTCGACAGCGCCAGGATAAGTGCGACCGTGGAAACCAACCAGAGCGCATGCGCCCCGAAGGTGCGGGCAAGAAGTGCGCCGCTGACAGCGCCCGATATCATGCCGCTCCACGGCACGATCTGCACCGTCCAGGCAAAATCCCGCTCGCCCAGCAGGAAACGGCCGATGCCACGGCCGAATCGCGAGAGAGCGCCCGTGACATAGGTAAGCCCGATCGGCAGACCTTCGATATGCTCGACCGTGGCATTGACCAGACCCATAGCGAGCACCACGAGAAAGAATTGCACCAGGATCAGCGCCGGCTCCGCAAAGCCGGCGGCCGCGGCCAGCAGGATGCTGACGCAGGCAAGCACGACGAAAGCCCGCCGATCGACCATATGCGCGATGACGATCCCGAGCGCATTGCCGGAAATGAAGGTGAGAATGGCGGAAAACAGCACCGCTGCATGACCAAGATCCCCCGTCCCCAAAGCAATCGCCGCCCGCGTCGTATTGCCCGTCATGAAGGACACGAAGTTCCCTGTCAGCATCAGGCCGACGGCATCGGTCATGCCAGCCAGAAAAGCGATCGAGGCAACCAGCAAGAGCCCCGTCACGGTGCGGCGGGTCCTGATGAGACGACGGCGGCGCTGTCTGGTCATGGGGCGAATCGGGGTGGGTTACAGGGAAAGAGAGGCTAGCATGAAGTTTTGAGGATGCGGAGTGATATGGCGTCGATTGGAAGCAAACAGACGGGATGCGGCGCAGTTACAATCTCTTCTTAGCGAAGGCGCGCGCCTGCATCTCATTTGAGAAGGCAATGTAGGTTTTGACCGACCAAGGCACATTTTTCGATGTGTGAGACACCTCTCTGGCATTGTGTTTCGCCAGACGAGCTTTCAGATCTCCAGTCACACCAACGTGGTGATGGTCCGGAAAATCGCAGCTTTGAAGGATGTAGACGTACTTCATGCACAGCATGGTAGCGAACGCAGGCAGCGATACAACCAATACCTACATGGGGCTGCCTAATGGCCACATCAAACCTGATTCAGTGATTTTGGAAAAAGTCCGCTTTCGTTACTGCGCAACTTCAGTGCGACAGCCTTCGTCTTTTGGCTTACCAAGTCGAAGCTCGGAGAGCGAATTTGGTGGAGCTAAGCGGGATCGAACCGCTGACCTCTTGCATGCCATGCAAGCGCTCTCCCAGCTGAGCTATAGCCCCATCAAGATGGTGCCGTTTTACCGGCCCTGGGTCCCTTCCGAGCGCTTCGCCCGTCGGGGTGGCGGCTTATTACTTGTGGTTTTCACAGATAGCAAGCCGAAAAATTCGGCCCGGGAAACTTTTCTTTGTTCCCGGGCCGATTGTCGTCAGATCAAACGTCGTCGTCGTCGCCGGTGACGCCGATGATGTCGCTCATGTCGTCATCGTCTTCATCTTCATCGGCTTCGAGGAAGGTGTCGTCGTCATCGTCGTCGATTTCGACGTCGTCATCGCCCATATCCGGAATGTCGTCGCCGCCAGCAGCAGCTTCGTCGGCGTCCTCGAGCGACACCAGTTCGACTTCCGTGTTTTCGGTATCGACTTCGGCCACTTCTTCCTCTTCCGGAACTTCCTTCGCTGCGGAGGTTTCCTCGAAGAAAGACAAGGGCCAGGACTTGCCGGTATAGGGCGAGATCACCGGATCCCGGTTCAAGTCATAGAACTTCTTGCCGGTATCCGGGTCGGTACGTTTTGTTCCAAGTTCCGCTTTCGCCACTGTCAAAGCCTCATGAATGGCCGAAGGAAAATTCGGCAATGCCGGGGAAGCCGGCGTTTTAAGGGAAATATCAGCCGGTCCCCTTAATCGTTGCGACCGTTTCTGTCAAAGCTAAAGTTCATGCCGCTTTGCACGCGGTTTTCATGCATTGCGTGATAAGGGGTTAGCCAGACTGTACCGGCGAGCCGGTGCAAGCCCCCGAACTCTCGCGCAAGAACATTGCAGCCGGCCGCGGCAGACTTCAATCTGAACGACATGGCCACGATGTTTTCCCGATTTTTTGCTATCATGACAAGATTGGACGCGACGATCTGAGCCAATGGCTGATAGACCGCGCGGATGGCCGTTCGAAGCCTTGCCGCGCGAGGTTTCAGAGAATGGCGCGACAAACGGACCGAAGCCATGTATCAGCCGCCACATCATCGCGAAGACGATCTCAGCACGCAGCACCAACTGATCCGCACCCATCCGCTGGGAATGCTGATTACAGCAGGCGGCGCAGGACTGATAGCCAACCCGGTCCCATTTCATCTGAATACGGCGCTTTCGCCGAAGGGCACGCTGCAGGCGCATGTAGCCAGGGCGAACGGTCAGTGGAAGGAGATTGCGGCGGGTGCCCCTCTCCTTGTCGTCTTCCAGGGCGCCGATACCTACATAACGCCATCCTGGTATGCGACGAAGCGAGAGACTGGCAAGGTCGTGCCGACCTGGAACTATGCGATCGTCCAGGTTCGCGGCAGCGCGCGCATCATCGACGATCCCGCCTGGCTGCGCGCGCAGATCGGCGCACTGACGGGTGAGAACGAGAGCGACCGCCAGCAGCCCTGGGCGGTGGAGGACGCACCACCGGAATTCATCGTTGCCCAGATGAAAGGCATCATCGGCATCGAAATCGACATCGAAACGATTGACGGCAAATGGAAGGTGAGCCAGAACCGGCCGCTGGCTGACCGACAGGGCGTGGCCGAGGGCCTCGGGGCAATCGATCGAACAGAAGCCGCCGAAATGGCCGATCTGGTCCGTCGCTACAGCAAATAACGAGACACGGTGTAGGGACGGAAAAGACATGATCATCGCCATCGACGGGCCAGCGGCTGCCGGCAAGGGAACTCTGGCGCGCCGGATCGCCGAGGCCTATGGCTTTCATCATCTCGACACCGGCCTCACCTACCGCGCCACGGCCAAAGCCCTCATCGACGCCGGATTGCCGCTTGACGACGAGACCGTCGCCGAAGGCATGGCGCGCAGGGTCGATCTGGCGGGGCTCGACCGGAACGTCCTGTCCAGGCACGAGATCGGCGAGGCTGCCTCGAAGATCGCCGTCATGCCGGCCGTGCGCTCGGCGCTACGCGACACGCAGCGCCGCTTTGCCGGGAAGGCACCGGGCGCCGTGCTCGACGGCCGCGACATCGGCACCGTCGTCTGCCCGGAAGCGCCGGTGAAGTTCTACGTCACCGCCTCGGCAGCAATCCGGGCCAAGCGCCGTTACGAGGAGATCGTGGAAGCCGGCGGCAGCGCCGATTACGACGCGATATTCGAGGATGTGAAGCGGCGCGACGAGCGCGACATGGGCCGCACCGACAGCCCTTTGAAACCAGCTGAAGACGCGTACTTGCTAGATACCTCAGAAATGAGTATAGAAGCGGCGTTTCAGGCGGCAAAATCGATCATCGACGCCGCTCTGAGCCGAAATGCCTGAAAATATGAGCGGCTTTCGCGCGCCCCGCGCCGGAAACCGTCGATTTCAAAATAGCCTGACATTCCGTCCAAGCGCCGGATAGCTTTCCCCCAAAGGAAGGCGGACTGGGGTCAGGCCTGTTTAACGCGAACCACCGGCGCGTCAGTGTCCAGATTGCATAATAAGGACACGCCAGGAGATTTTATGTCTGTAACTTCCCCCTCTCGCGAAGATTTCGCAGCTCTTCTCGAAGAATCCTTTGCCAAGAACGATCTGGCTGAAGGCTATGTCACCAAGGGTATCGTCACCGCCATCGAGAAGGACGTTGCCGTTGTCGACGTCGGTCTCAAGGTCGAAGGCCGTATCGCGCTGAAGGAATTCGGTGCACGCGCCAAGGACGGCACGCTGAAGGTTGGCGATGAAGTCGAAGTCTACGTCGAGCGCATCGAAAACGCACTTGGCGAAGCTGTTCTGTCGCGCGAAAAGGCTCGCCGCGAAGAGAGCTGGATCAAGCTCGAAGCCAAGTTCGAAGCTGGCGAGCGCGTTGAAGGCGTGATCTTCAACCAGGTCAAGGGCGGCTTCACCGTCGATCTCGACGGCGCTATCGCCTTCCTGCCGCGTTCGCAGGTCGACATCCGTCCGATCCGCGACGTTACCCCGCTGATGCACAACCCGCAGCCCTTCGAAATCCTCAAGATGGACAAGCGCCGCGGCAACATCGTCGTTTCGCGTCGTACGGTTCTCGAAGAGTCCCGTGCCGAGCAGCGTTCTGAAATCGTTCAGAACCTCGAAGAAGGCCAGGTTGTTGACGGCGTCGTCAAGAACATCACCGATTACGGTGCGTTCGTTGACCTCGGCGGCATCGACGGCCTGCTGCACGTCACCGACATGGCATGGCGCCGTGTGAACCATCCGTCGGAAATCCTGTCCATCGGCCAGCAGGTCAAGGTACAGATCATCCGCATCAACCAGGAAACCCACCGTATCTCGCTCGGCATGAAGCAGCTCGAGAGCGATCCGTGGGATGGCATTCAGGCCAAGTATCCGGAAGGCAAGAAGATTTCCGGTACCGTCACGAACATCACCGACTACGGTGCGTTCGTCGAGCTGGAGCCGGGCATCGAAGGCCTCATCCACATCTCGGAAATGTCCTGGACCAAGAAGAACGTTCACCCCGGCAAGATCCTGTCCACGAGCCAGGAAGTCGAAGTTGTCGTTCTCGAAGTGGATCCGACTAAGCGTCGTATCTCGCTCGGCCTGAAGCAGACGCTCGAAAACCCGTGGGCAGCATTCGCCCGCAACCATCCGGCTGGCACCGAAGTCGAAGGCGAAGTCAAGAACAAGACCGAATTCGGCCTGTTCATCGGCCTCGACGGCGATGTGGACGGCATGGTGCACCTCTCCGACCTCGACTGGAACCGTCCGGGCGAACAGGTTATCGAAGAGTTCAACAAGGGTGACGTCGTCAAGGCTGTCGTTCTCGACGTCGACGTCGAGAAGGAACGCATCTCGCTCGGCATCAAGCAGCTCGGCAAGGACGCAGTCGGCGAAGCAGCAGCTTCCGGCGACCTGCGCAAGAATGCAGTCGTTTCCTGCGAAGTCATCGCAGTCAACGAAGGCGGCATCGAAGTGAAGCTCGTCAGCCACGAAGACATCACCTCGTTCATCCGCCGTGCCGATCTGTCGCGTGACCGTGACGAACAGCGTCCGGAGCGTTTCTCGGTTGGTCAGGTTGTCGACGCTCGCGTCACCAACTTCTCCAAGAAGGACCGCAAGATCATGCTGTCGATCAAGGCTCTGGAAATCGCAGAAGAGAAGGAAGCTGTTGCTCAGTTCGGTTCGTCCGACTCTGGCGCTTCGCTCGGCGACATCCTGGGTGCGGCTCTGAAGAACCGCAACGCCGAATAATCTTCGGTAGAAGCCTGGAAACAAAAGACCCGCCGGAGCGATCCGGCGGGTTTTTCTTTGTTCGTCATGCAGAAGGGTCAGCTCGTTCGCCTGGTCTGCGGGGACTTACTCCCAGGTGACCATGCGCCGATAGAAATCGAAAGCCTGCCCCTGCTGACGATCGCCCAGGGAAGGCTGCGGCAGCGCGGCCATCTCTGGAGTGACGGCGCGTTGCGGGACATCAGACACGGTCTCCAGCTCGTCCACCGCCCCCTCGACAGTCTGGGCCTGCTGCTCTTCCGGATGGGAATCGTCTTCCTCCTGATGCTGCGCCATCTCCTCGTCGTCAGAAGAACTCTGGTCCTCCTCATCGCCGACGGGATCCACGCGGTCGATCCGCTTCTGACCGCTTGCCTTGGTTGGCGTTGCGGTCGGCAGGTAGTTGGCAACCACGAAGGGCACACCAAGCGGCAGGGAAGCCGGTACTCCGGCCTGCTCGGCCGCATCATACATGGCCATGGTCGCCATCGAAGACGCTTGAAGCTGCGGCTTGCCGGAAAGGGCGGCTGCGGGAAGCGACATTTCCTCTTCAACCGCCAACGACACCGGGATCGCAGCAAGCGTAAGAGGTCGGCCTCTGCTGCTCTCCTCGACGGACGACTGCGGGATTTGTCCGGCGGCACCGGCAGTCAGCGCCTGCGCTATGGTCTTCTCGATGGACGCCATCGGATTGTTGATGATCTGCAGGAGATCGGAATTGATGGCTGCCGCGGGTGAGCCGATGACGACCTGTAGCCCCTGTTTGAGATCAGCCTGAATTTGCTGGATATCACGCGGCAGCGGCGGCGGCACAAGTGGCGATCTGATCAACTCGATCTCGGTCGGAAGCTCAGCCTCTGCGGCGATCGCCGCCAATAGAGGCGCGGTTGCCGGATTGCTTGGAGGAGATGCTGTTTGTGAGGTCGAAGGTGTTGAAGCGTTGACGCCAGAGCCAACTGAGCTGGCAGGAGCCGCTTGCGGTGTTGTAACCGTTCCGTTTTGCGGCAACGCTTGCCCGGAAGCTGCCTGAGCTGTGGCTGCTGGAGAGAGGCTTGCCGTGCCGGACTGAGCCGCCGCCTGGGGCGCAGGCGCCGTCTGCGTGGCCTGGGCAGCGGCGCCAGTGGACGTCGCTTCTTTCACGGGGGATGCAAGGCTTGCCGCCTGGGCAGCGATATCGGCGACTTTCTGCAATATGGCAGGCGCAAGCGATTGGGCTGTCGCAGGTTTCACATCGCCTGCATTTTGTCCGTAGGAGTTGACGACTGCCTTCAGCGCGGCGTCGGGCTCAACTGTCGCTGCCTGTTCCAGGCTGAGCGCCAGCTGGGCGGCTTGCGGGCTCTCCGGATCCGTCAGGGCCTCAGCGAGTAACGGCAGCGGCACCGACGTGCTCATTTGCACGTCCATTCGTTGTTGTGCAGCGGCAAGCTGCTGCGGGGACAGGCTGTTGATGGCGGCGGCTACACGCTGGGCATATACGGCGTTGCTCTCGCCCGGCTCGCGCGAAAGGTTCAATGCGCGAGCGGCAGTATCGATTGCTGAAAGCAGACTGTCGAACATGCGCTCTCGCGCTGCGACCAGCAGCATGTTCAGCTTGCCTTCGACGCTGGCATTGACCGCGCTCGACAAGACCGCCATCGGCGTTGCCGTGGTCTGCAGCCCCGACGTCTCCGCCGTTGCCACAACGGGCTTTTCAAGCGATACGCTCACAGCGGACACGGCACCAACGGCGGGAAGCAACATGACATGCTCCTTTGTCTGGCAAAGCGACGATGGAAGCGGAGGGCAGGTTCAATCAAGGCCACTCATGCGGCCGGTGGATTTCCTAGCGCCAGATAACCCGGGTGGCGATACGCAAACGCGATGAACTGGAAACCATCCGCAAAATAGCAGTCGAATCGTTAATGGATTCCTAAATGAAAGAGCCGACGCCACTTTCGCGGTGCCGCCCCCCGAATTTCGCCTTATGAGCGCAGCCATCAGCTATGCGCGAAGATATCCGCCTCTTCCCAGCCGAGAAGATCGAGCTTGGCGCGGGTCGGCAGGAAGGCGAAGCAATCGTCGGCATAATCCATGCGACCGTCGCGAAGCAGGCGCTGCGTCAGCTTTTCGCGCAGGGCATGAAGATAGAGCACGTCCGAGGCCGCATATTCGAGCTGCGCGGGCGAAAGCGTTTCGGCCGCCCAGTCGGACGACTGCTGCGCCTTGGAGATGTCGACCTCCAGCATCTCTTTGAGATTGTCCTTCAGACCATGACGATCCGTGTAGGTGCGGCAAAGGCGCGATGCGATCTTGGTGCAAAAGACCGGCGTGGTGGTGACGCCGAAGGTATGGAACAGCACGGCGATGTCGAAGCGGCCATAGTGGAAGATCTTCTGGCGCGCGGGATCGGCAAGCATGGCGACGAGATTGGGCGCCTGTTTCTGTCCGGCAGCGATGCGGATGACATCGGCCGTACCATCGCCTGGCGACAGCTGCACGACGCAAAGCCGGTCGCGGCGCGGGATGAGCCCGAGGGTCTCGGTATCGATTGCAATGGCGCCGGTATAGCGGGCGGCATCTGCGGCGGAAATATCGCCTTCATGATAGCGGATGGTGGCAGCCATGAGATTCTCCCGGCTTTGTCTTTCTGAATTCGCTTTTCGTCCGTTCTATAGAACAGAAGGGTAGATAACGATACCGTCGCATCCGGCGCTTGTCGTTTCTTTGCGCCTGCATAATGGAAGCCACTACGCATTTTTCGCGGAAGCGCTCTAGAATGTCGGCGGCGTATTGATCCAGAGTAGCACAGTCTCGCCGTCGTGCCGGTTGCGCCAGGAGTGATAACGGCGGCTTTCGAAATAAAGGGAATCGCCGGGCAGCAGGTCAAAGAACTGATCGCTGTCGAGCACCAGTTCCAGGCGCCCGGCAAGAACGTGAATGAACTCCTCTCCTTCATGACGATAGGCGCCTTCGCTCGCAGCGCCCGGCGCCAGCACGAAGCGATGGCAATCCATCATCGTCTGCCCCTCGGCGAGCAGCTGCACGGTGACGCCGGGTGTCGTCGCCGGCCATGCCCGCCATTCACCCGATCGGACGAGCGCGGGAACATCCTCCCGCTCCTCGCCCGACAGGCGCGACACGGTCGTGCCGTAGTAATCGGCCAGGTCATGCAGCGTCTTGAAGCTGACGCCCTGCGATGTGCGCTCCAGCGTCGAAAGCGTCGAGGACGTCATGCCCATATCGACAGCGACCTGCTCCAGCGTCTTGCCGGCGGCGTGGCGCAGCGAGCGAAAGCGGCGGCCAATGTCGGAGGATGCCGATTGCTCGCCATTCTCCAAACCGGAGGCGCCGCCCTCCTCCGTCTCAAGCGCCTCGCGAATAGCCGCGGGATTGAGGCCACGTTCGGCACGGAACCAGGAGATGCGCTTCAGCCGCGCCACATCCTCGGCGCTGTACTGCCGGTGCCCGGTCTCGGAGCGTGAGGGCACCACCAGTCCCTGGCTTTCCCACAGGCGCAAGGTGGAGGCCGATACGCCGGCCAGACGCGCCGCTTCCGCCACCTTGTAGCGCACTGAATAGCGCTCGGGCTCGATGCTGCTCATTTGCCAATGATCCCTGATCTCTCAAGCATTCTCGCTTTTCTGCGAATCGCGACAACGCTCAATCTTCTTATTTCCCAGTACATTCCGGATAGGCAGCCGCTGCTTGCGTTCCGACGATGCTCTGGTCTTTCGATCTGTTTAGCACGAATGAAGTGCCAACTGCACAGGCCCCTAAATCGATTTAGAAAATGAGGCAGCTTTTCGCGACGCCGGGATCTGCGCGGAACGCACCACTCAGCCCGCACGGCGCGGTCTCGGAACCTCCGGCGCATTCTTGTCACCCACACAAAATCCCGCTTGAAATCTTGCAGGAAAAATGTAGGAGTTTTCTAAATAAATTGCAGAACTTCTGCAAGATAATTCAAAACTGCCTTCTGGGAGCGTAAACGATGACCTTGACCGAGCGGAAGAACGCCGCCATTTCCCGCGGCGTCGGCATGACGACGCAGATCTATGCCGATCGCGCCGAAAATGCCGAAATCTGGGACAAGGAAGGCCGCCGATACATCGATTTCGCCTCCGGCATCGCCGTGGTGAATACCGGTCATCGCCATCCCCGTATCATCGCCGCCGTCAAGGAGCAGTTGGATCGCTTCACGCATACCTGCCATCAGGTCGTGCCCTATGAGAGCTATGTCCATCTGGCCGAACGGCTGAACGCGATCGTTCCCGGCGACTTCGCCAAGAAGACGATCTTCGTGACCACGGGTGCCGAAGCGGTCGAAAACGCCGTCAAGATCGCCCGCGCCGCCACGGGTCGCTCCGCAATCATCGCCTTTGGCGGCGGCTTCCATGGCCGCACCTTCATGGGTATGGCGCTGACCGGCAAGGTCACACCTTACAAGATCGGCTTCGGGCCGATGCCGGGCGATGTCTTCCATGCACCCTTCCCGGTGCCACTGCATGGCGTCACCGTGGAGCAATCGCTGGCGACGCTGAAGAAGCTCTTTGCAGCCGATGTCGATCCGCAGCGTGTGGCTGCGATCATTCTCGAACCCGTACAGGGCGAAGGCGGCTTCTATCCGGCCCCGGCCGCTTTCATGAAGGCGCTGCGCGAGATCTGCGATCAGCACGGCATTCTGTTGATTGCCGATGAAGTCCAGACCGGCTTTGCGCGTACTGGCAAGATGTTCGCGATGGATCACCATGAGGTGGCCGCCGATCTCGTCACCATGGCGAAAAGCCTTGCCGGCGGTTTCCCTCTCGCCGCCGTCACCGGCCGCGCCGAAATCATGGACGCACCCGGCCCGGGCGGCCTTGGCGGCACATATGGTGGCAATCCGCTCGGCATCGCCGCTGCCCACGCCGTGCTCGATGTCATTGCCGATGAGGGCCTTTGCGACCGCGCCAATCAGCTCGGTTCGCGCCTGAAGCAGCGGCTGGAATCGCTGCGCGACAAGGTGCCCGAGATCGCCGACATCCGCGGCCCCGGCTTCATGAATGCGGTGGAATTCAACGATGCGACGACGACGCTGCCAAGTGCCGACTTCGCCAACAAGGTGCGGCTGATCGCTCTCGACAAGGGGCTGATCCTGCTGACCTGCGGCGTCCACGGCAATGTCATCCGCTTCCTGTCGCCGATCACCATTCAGGATGGCGTGTTCAGCGAGGCGCTCGATATTCTCGAGACGTCGCTGATCGAGGCCAGTGCCGGTCGCTGATCGCGCCAGATCCTGCGACCCATTTTTTTACGATCCGCCCGTGCGCCCTGCCGGGCGAAACCTGTCGGAGTGCATGAAATGTCCTTTACGACCGCAATGACCCAGCACGTGCCATTCTCCTCACGCTTTCTGCGGGCCGCCGGCTACATCAACGGCGCCTGGACGGCGGGTGGTGCGACGAAGACCTTCGATGTCATCAACCCCGCCACCGGCGAAGTGCTCGCTAGCCTTCCCGAGATGGGTGTTGCCGAGACGACGGCTGCGATCGACGCTGCCTATGCGGCGCAGGCTGCCTGGGCCGCACGTCCCGCCAAGGAACGCTCCGTCATCCTGCGCAAGTGGTTCGACCTGATGGTTGCCAACGCCGATGAACTGGCCAGCATCCTGACGGCCGAAATGGGCAAGCCGCTGCCGGAAGCGCGAGGCGAAATCCTCTACGCGGCCTCCTACGTCGAATGGTATGCGGAGGAAGCCAAGCGTATCTATGGCGAAACCATTCCCGCGCCGTCCAACGACAAGCGCATGATCGTCATCAAGCAGCCGGTCGGCGTCGTCGGCACGATCACCCCCTGGAACTTCCCCGCCGCGATGATCGCCCGCAAGATCGCGCCGGCGCTGGCCGTCGGCTGCACGATCGTCTCGAAGCCGGCCGAACAGACGCCGCTGACGGCAATTGCGCTTGCTGTCCTCGCCGAAGAGGCAGGCATTCCGGCCGGCGTCTTCAACGTCATCGTCGGGACGGACGGCCCGGCCATCGGCCGCGAACTCTGCGGCAATCCGAAGGTGCGCAAGATCAGCTTCACGGGTTCGACCGAGGTCGGTCGCATCCTGATGCGCCAGTGCGCCGACCAGATCAAGAAGGTCAGCCTCGAGCTCGGTGGCAATGCACCCTTCATCGTCTTCGACGATGCGGATCTCGATGCTGCCGTCGAAGGAGCGTTGGCCTCTAAATATCGCAATGCCGGCCAGACCTGCGTCTGCGCCAACCGGATCTATGTCCAGTCCAACGTCTATGATGCCTTCGCTGCCAAGCTTGCGGCCAAGGTCTCGGCGCTTTCGGTCGGAGACGGCTTCAAGCCGGGCGTGACCATCGGGCCGCTGATCGATGAGCAAGGGGTGGCCAAGGCGGAAGACCATGTGAGGGATGCGGTATCGAAGGGTGCGCGAATCCTGCTCGGCGGCAAGCGCATTGAAGGCGCCGGCACCTTCTTCGCGCCGACCATCCTGACCGGCATCGACCGGACGATGAAGGTCGCTCGCGAGGAAACCTTCGGCCCGGTCGCGCCGCTCTTCCGCTTCGAATCGGTCGAGGATGTCATTGCTCAGGCCAACGATACGGAATTCGGCCTTGCCGCCTATTTCTTCGCCGGTGACCTGAAGAAAGTCTGGCGGGTGGCTGAGGCGCTGGAATACGGCATGGTTGGCATCAATACCGGCATAATGTCATCAGAGACGGCACCGTTCGGCGGCATCAAGCAATCCGGTCTCGGCCGCGAAGGCTCACGCCATGGCGCCGACGACTACCTGGAAATGAAGTATCTCTGCATGGGCAACGTATAGCCGGCAAATCAGCGCCTCCAGCAAGGAGGTGCTGCCGCTTTGTGTCGGAAATGGGCAACAACAGTGGATGGAGGGTTTCCGCTATACAAGGAAAGCGGAAACTCTTCAGGTTGACGTAATGCTGATGCGGCCCTGCCATAGGCGGGCCGCAGTCAATTTACCCGTGCGAAAAGCGCCTGTATCGAGATTGAGCCGGAGGCCGTGGGCCTCGGCTTGGGTGATCGGCGTATGGCCGTGCACGATGAGCTTCGGCAGCGGTTGGGCAGTATCGAAGAAGCGCGAGCGGATGAAGACGAGGTCGTGATCCTGCTGATCCGCAATCGAGCGATCCGGGTCAATGCCGGCATGCACGAACAAGGCTTGCGGCGTATCCAGCATGATCGGCAAACGGCGCAGGAAATTGATGTGATCGTCGGGTAGCCAGGTTCGCAGGAAAGTGTCGAGTTTCTTCTGGCTCGGATATTGCTGCCGCAGCGTCGGGATATCCGCACCATAGGACGCGAGTGTGGCATCGCCACCGAGCGCTATCCAATCATCCAGAGATATCTCGCCATCAATATAGGCGAGCATCTCCATTTCATGATTGCCGGTCAGGCAGATGCGATCGAAACCCTTTGGCGGCGGCGCCATCAACCGGCCGACGACCTGCGCCGAGGCGGGGCCGCGATCGATGTAGTCGCCGAGCATGACAATGAGCTTGCGCCCGGGAAGCCCGGCGGCATCGGCGACGATCTTGCGTTCCAATGCGCTCAGGAGATCGTATCGGCCATGGACGTCGCCGATGACATAAGTGGGCATATCGATATTTTCGAGCCGCTCGCGAGCCCGGCGATGGCCGAAACCATGAGCCATCTTTTCGCGTATCCTAGCTGCCGTCATAAAACTCCCTTTCGAGCGTACACCCCGAAACGCCTTGGCGATCTCTGTAAAAGAACTCAAAAGCGACGATTCTGTGCCGAAAAGCGGGAATCGACGCCCACAAACTGTATCGCGACCGATTGAAGCCTGCGGTATCGGGTTGCCTTGCGGCAAAGCGCCTCGACGCGTGCCTTTATGCATGGAGAAAGTTGACAGGGAGTATCCGCAATTCTATCGCCCTTGAGACCCTGACGGGAGAAAGGCCGATCGCCCGGATCGTAAACCGAGTATACATTCTCACTGATTCCGGCATTGGGCGGCGTCAGAGCGGCTTTTACACCGGCATTCCGCCGGAATGGACCAAACCCTAACCCGGAGCTTCGCTCTTCGATGTCGGCTGTAACTTTATCGTGAAGTCTTGATGGATCCGACCGTCACGCTGGAACTCTGCCGCTTTTTTCATGACGCATCGCTGATGCTGCTGTGGGGCGCCTGCGCCTATCTGTCCTTTCTGGTGCCGGGTGCGCTCGCGAATATCGTCTGGCGCATGTCGGCTAGGGCGTTTTTCCTGATCACCGTCATTGCTGCCTTGACGACGCTGATATCTCTGCCGGCGGCAACGGCCATCATCGGCAGTGGCTGGAACGACGGGCTCGATATCGGCACCATCCGCGACGTCCTGTTCGATACGACAGTCGGCGAAGCCTGGCAGGCGCAGGCGGTGTCTGCCATACTGATGATCTCAGCCTTCCTGCTGCCGGAAAGCTCGCGGCGTCTCGGCGTGGCGTTGGCTTCCGGCCTGGGGCTTTCCGCGCTTTCCCTGACTGGCCATGCCTCGATGCTCGAAGGCTGGCTGCGACAGGCGCATCGCGCCAACGATATCCTCCATGTGCTGACCGGCGGCGCCTGGCTGGGAGCGCTCGTGCCGTTGATCCCCATTTTGAGACTTCTCGGCCGACTGGAATGCAGGGCCGATGCGCTGCTTGCGCTCCGCCGCTTCTCGACGGCTGGACACTGGGCCGTTGCCCTCGTCATCCTGTCGGGTGTGGTCAACACCATGCTGATCCTGAAACAGCTGCCGACGGACTGGTCTTCGTCCTACCAGAGGCTGCTTGCCATCAAGATTGCGCTGGTCGCCGGAATGGCCCTTCTGGCCATCGTCAATCGTTATCTTTTCGTCCCCTGGATGAGCCGGAATCCGAGCCGTGCCCTGCAGGCCCTACGACTTGGAAGCATCGCCGAAATCGTCATCGGCGTTGTCGTGATCGGGCTCGTTGCCGTCTTCGGCATGATGGAGCCGGTGTAGAAGCCGCAATCTTCCGGACGATCTAGCCGCCCAACGACTTGATCACCGTACGAACGGCGGCAGCATCGCCGGTCGCTGGCCTATATTCCAGCCCGACCCTGCCGCGATAGCCTTGGGAAAACAGCCAATCGAGCCGCTCCCGGAGATCAATCTGGCCGGTGCCGGGATCGCCGCGACCGGGATGATCGGCAACATGGAGATGCACGATCCGGTTGACCCGATCGCCGACGACCTCCTGCGTGTTTTCGCCCATGACGGCCGAATGATAGAGATCGTAGACGATGCCGATTTCAGGACGGCCGACTTCGTCGACGATATCCAGCCCTTCCGCCGTCGAAGAGAGATAGTAGCCGACATGGTCGATCTTGGTGTTCAACGGCTCGAGACCGAGCCGAACGCCCGATCCCCTCAAAATATCCGCGCCGGCGGTAAGGGTCTCGATCAATGACGCCCGCTGCTCTGCGCGTGAAAACTCCGGCAAGTCATCACCGGCCTGCGCAATCAAGACCGACGCTCCGAGGCGCTGCGCCACGGCGACCGACTGGTGCAGACCTTCCAGCCAGGCTTCTTTGTTTGCCGGATTCGTAAGCGCGATCATGGGCTCGGCAACCATGCCGGAGATCGCGATACCCGTCTCGGCGACCGCGGCTGCGACCGCATCAAGATCCTTGTTCCGCCAGTGCCAGAATTCGACGGCATCCAGCCCGGCTGCATGTGCCAGCCGAATACGATCCGCAAAAACATCGCCGTCACGCGCGAACAACCACTCGATACAAGCCGAAAACTGCCGCATTGAAATCTCCTCCCGCATTGTCATCAGCAATGCTTGGGATCGGTAGCGACCGCAAGGGGTCTCAGCGCTGAATCTGCGGAGGACGCCTTATGGAAGACTCGAGGGCTTCCACGTTCATCGCCGAAAGCACGCGCATGTCGCGGCGGAAATCGGAGGGCGTCATGCCGGCAATGTGGCGGAAAGACTTGTTGAAGGCGCTGATCGAGCCGAAGCCGCTGTCCATGGCGACCTGCAGCACATTTGCGCCATCACGCATCAGCATGGCCTGGGCGCGCGAAAGGCGCAGCAGGTTTACATATTTCGCGAGCGTCATGCCGGTCGATTTCTTGAAAAGGTTCATGGCGTATTTCGGATGAAGCCGCGCCGCTTTGGCGATGTCGACCGTATCGATGTCATCCAGAAAGTTCTCGGCGATGAAATCGCACATTCTCGCCAGGCTGCGGGAGGACTGCGGATGCGCCTGCTCGTTCGTCAGGGTCTCCACTTTCTCCGGCATCATACGATAGGGCTCGAAAGCAATGCGCTCCAGCCGCAGAAGCAGCTCGGCGACGGCATGCTCGGCCTTGGCCCCGTCATCGGACATGACATAGCGGTACCATCGGGCGAAGTTCTCGTCATCGGCGGCATCCGTTGCCGAACTGATCAGCGTCTGTCCGCGAATGAGGCGGCCGGAAATGTCGAGCGGTAGACGCAGCCGGAAGAAATGTACGAGCGGCAGATGCGCACCTGCATAGATCGCATCCTCCGTCAGTTCATCGAGCTGGTGCGGCTGGCCGCCCCAGAAGAGGCAGATCTCACCTGCGTTCAGAGTAAGCTCGTGATCGCCTATTCGATAGTGCACGGTGCCGCGCACGATGTAGTTCACCTCCACCTGCGCATGCCAATGCGGCTTTGCCATCGGCAGCGGATGGTTGTGAAACATCTGCAGGAACGTCGGCAGCCCTTCCACGCTGCTTGCGCCGGGTTGATAGATCGCCCTTTGGCCCACCTTACTTTTCGCCAAGTCGATGTTCCCTTTTTAGGAGACAGAAGCGTACCGCGAGCTAATTTAAGCGCGTTCGCTAGCGGACAGCAATTGAAAAGGGAGGATTTTCAATGCGTTTAAAACTTGCTGGAGCGACGGCGCTTGCCGCCTTGCTCGCTTCCGGTTCTGCCTTTGCGGAACAAACCACCATTACAGTCTGGAGCTGGGACATCGCCGCGTCGGCGCTGAAGTCCACGGTCGAGGGGTTCAATAAGAAATATCCGGATATCAAGGTCGATGTGCAGGACATCGGCAACCCCCAAGTCTTCGACAAGATGCTGGCCGCTTGTGCTGCTGGCGGCGACGGCCTGCCCGATGTCATGTCGATCGAAAACCACAAGGCTTCGATCTTCTGGAATCGCTTCCCGGACTGCCTGACAGACCTGACGAAGCTCGGCTACAACGACAGCCTCAAGAAGCAGTTCCCGGATTTCAAGCGCGCAGAGCTCGAGGTCGGCGCCGCCGCCTATGCGATGCCGTGGGATTCCGGCCCTGTGACGATGTTCTACCGTCGTGACATGTATGAAAAAGCCGGCGTCGATCCGGCAACGGTCAAGACCTGGGACGATTTCATCGCAGCCGGCAAGAAGATCTCCGCCGCAAATCCCGGCGTGATCATGACGCAGGCCGATCTCAACGGCGATACCGAATGGTTCCGCATGCTCGCCAATGAACAGGGCTGCGGCTATTTCTCGGACGACAGCCAGAGCATCACCGTCAACCAGCCGGCCTGCGTGAAGGCCCTGGACAAGGTGAAGGAGATCAAGGACGCGGGCTTGATGAGCGCCGCGAACTGGAACGAGAAAATTCAGGCCAACACTGCCAGCAAAGTAGCGTCGCAGCTTTATGGCGGCTGGTATGAAGGCACCGTCCGCTCCACCTCGCCGGATCTCGCCGGCAAATGGGGCGTCTATCCGATGCCGAGCATGACGGCCGACGGCCCTCATGCTGCCAATCTCGGCGGCTCTTCGCTGGCGATTGCCAACGGCTCGAAGAACAAGGAAGCCGCCTGGAAGTACCTGGAATATACGCTCGGCACCAATGAGGGCCAGGTGACGATGCTGAAATCCTTCGGCCTCGTGCCGTCGCTGCTGACCGCGGTTCAGGATCCCTTTGTCAACCAGCCACAGCCCTATTGGGGCGGCCAGAAAATCTGGACGGATATCCTCGCCACCCTGCCGAAGATCCGCCCGAACCCCGGCACCCAGTATTTCAGCGACGCTGACGAGATCATAAAGGCCGTCCAGACGAAATATCTTGCCGGCGGCTATCCGAACGGCAAGGCAGCGCTCGACGATGCGGCCCAGCAAATCGCCTCGGCGACGGGTCTGCCGCTCGCGAAATGAGTGACACTGCCGGGCGCGCATCCCAAGCCGCGCCCGGCATCCCCGCCGCCCCTTCGGCGGCGGGGATGCGACGTCACGTGTCACTTCACTGCGCATAAAGGAGGAGGCTTTCATGCGGCTGCAGAACCGGAGCGCCTATGCGTTTCTTGCGCCCTATCTTCTGGTGTTTACGGCCTTCTGGGTGTGGCCGATCATCGATTCGTTCCTGATTTCGTTCCAGAACACCCGCGTCAATCCTTGGACCTTCAACCTGCCGCTCAATTGGGGGCGCCTGTTCGGCGACCCGGCCTTCTATAATGCGCTTCAAAACACGCTGATCATCCTGATCGTCCAGGTACCCGTCATGATCACGCTCGCCACGGTCATGGCAGTGCTGCTGAATTCACCGCTGCTCAAGGCGCGCGGCATTTTCCGCTTTGCCTTCTTCGCACCCGTGGTGGTCGGCGAAGTTGCCTACGCAGCCGTATTCCGTCTGATGTTCAATGTCGATTTCGGCATCATCAACAAGCTGCTCGGCGGTGTCGGCATTTCGCCGGTGTCGTGGTTTGCCGATTCTCATGCCGCCATGGTTCTTATCATCATAGCGGTCACCTGGCGCTGGGCTGGATACAACGCCATCATCATTCTCTCCGGGCTGCAATCGATCCCCGAGGATGTCTACGAGGCCGCGACGCTCGACCGTGTCAGCCGCTTCCAGCAGTTCATCCATATTACCCTGCCGCTCTTGAAGCCGATCATTCTGTTTTGCGTGGTCCTGTCCGTCATCGGCACCATGCAGCTCTTCACCGAACCATATCTGATCACCAACAGGGGTGGCCCCGGCGGTGGGACGGAGACGCTCGGCCTGCTGCTTTATCGCCAGGCCTTCCAGTCGACCAACTTCGGCTATGCCTCGGCGATCGCCTACACGATGGCAGCACTCGCGGTGGTCATCTCTCTTCTCAATCTCTGGGTGGGGCGCGAAGCGAAATGAAATCAAAGTCCAAATCCACTCTGATCCGCTCGCTCGCCTTGCACGGCCTGCTGGCGCCGCTGGCCATCATCTGGCTGTTTCCGCTCTGGATGATGTTCGTCTTCTCCACAATGCCCGACTACGGCATTTTCAGCCCCGGTATCATCCTGACACCATCGACAGGTTTCATGGACAACGTCCGCAACCTGCAGGCAGACACCAACTTCATCGGCGCCATGACGATCTCGATCGTCGTTGCGGTCATCTATACCGTGCTGTCTGTGCTGCTGACCTCGATGGCTGGATGGGCTCTGGCGCGCTACCGGTTCGCCGGCCGTTCGGGCGTCATCGGCATCATCCTCGGCACGATCACGCTGCCCTACTCCGTCGTCGTCATCCCGCAGTTCATCATGGTGGCGCGCGATTTCGGGCTGGCCAATTCATGGGTCGCACTGATCGTGCCGCCACTCTTCAATTCGCTCGGCGTGCTGTTCATGCGCCAGGCCTTCTCGATGATGCCGGGCGAACTTTTCGATGCCGCACGTGTCGAGGGCGTCAAGGAATGGCAGATCTTCCTGCGCATCGCCCTGCCGCTCGCAAGGCCGACGATGGCGGCGCTCGCCATCATCCTGTTCCTCGCTTCCTGGAACAACTACCTCTGGCCGCTGCTCATCAATTCCCGGCCGGGAATGATGACCGCGCCCGTGGCGCTCGGGACGCTCATCGGCCTCACCAGGGTTTCCTGGGGCGGCATCATGGCCGGTGCCGTGATGCTGACGGCGCCGATCCTCATCATCTTCGTTCTCCTGCAGCGCCACTTCATCGCCGGCATCGCCGCCGGCGCAATCAAATAATTCCGGGGACCCGTATGGCTGAACTGTCTCTTACCAATGTCGTCAAACGCTACGGTGCGCTGGAAATCATTCACGGCGCCAATCTCGAGGTGAAGGACGGCGAGTTCGTCGTTTTCGTCGGCCCGTCGGGATGCGGCAAGTCCACATTGCTACGCATGATCGCCGGTCTGGAGGATATTTCCGGCGGCGAGCTCAAGATCGGCGGCCGCCTCGTCAACGACGTCGAGCCGGCCGATCGCGGCATCGCCATGGTCTTCCAGTCCTACGCGCTCTATCCGCACCTGACGGTCGAGCAGAACCTCAATTTCGGCCTGCGCATGAACGGCAATCCGAAAGCCGACACCGATCGCCGCGTCAAGCAAGCCGCGGAGATCCTGCAGATATCGGAGCTGATGCAACGCCGGCCGAAGCAGCTCTCCGGCGGCCAGCGCCAGCGCGTCGCCATCGGGCGCGCTATCGTGCGCGAGCCGCAGATCTTCCTGTTCGACGAGCCGCTCTCCAACCTCGACGCCGAACTGCGTGTGCAGATGCGCGTCGAAATCTCGCGCCTTCACAAGAAGCTCGGCACGACGATGATCTATGTCACGCACGACCAGACGGAAGCGATGACGCTTGCCGACAAGATCGTCGTGCTACGCAGCGGCAATATCGAGCAGATAGGCGCTCCGCTCGATCTCTATGACGACCCGGCCAACCAATTCGTAGCCGGATTCGTCGGATCGCCGAAGATGAATTTCCTCAAGGCGGAAGTCGTCGACAGCCAGCCCGGCGGTGTCGCCATCGTACTGAAGAACCAGCGCAATGTTCGCCTGGCGCTTCCGATTGCCTCGGCAAAGGTGGAGGCGGGCCAAGAGGTCACGCTAGGCATCCGACCGGAGCATTTTCTCGATGCCGGGCGCGGCGACGCAGACCTGACCGTCGATGTCGATGTTGCGGAGCATCTCGGCAATACCAGCTACATCTATGCCAACATCGCCGCCGACGAGCAGATCGTAATCGAGCGCGAGGAATCCCGGACTACGGGCAACCGCGACAAGCTCACCGTGGCGCTATCGGCGGCCAAGGCATTCCTGTTCGACAGCGCCGGCAACCGATTGCGGTAGGTGCTGCCCCATGGAGCCGGATGATTTCAGGACTGCTCGACCTGAAATCTGAATCCGCTCCAGAATCAAAGACGTAGAGCGTGATATCGTCCGAAAACCGCCTGCACTTTTCGGCATCACGCTCTATCCCCTCCCAAGACAGCATGCAAATTTAGGAAAGGACCACTTCATGACGACCGATACAACCATCCGCTGGGGCATCATCGGCCCCGGCCGGATCGCTCAGACTTTTGCCGATGGCGTCGCCCATTCCCGCAGCGGCAAGCTGGTGGCCATCGCCAGCCGCAACCCCGGCAAGCCGGGTCTCGGCGATGGCTTCCCCGGCGCACGCATCGTCGACGGCTATGAGGCTCTGCTCGCCGACAAGGAAGTCGACGCGATCTACATCGCGACCCCGCATACCGGCCATGCTGAGTGGGCAATCAAGGCGATCCGCGCCGGCAAGCATGTGCTCGTCGAAAAGCCGATTGCGCTCTCTGCCTTCGATGCCGAGGCCATCTACTACGAAGCGAAGAAGGCGGGCGTCTTCGCCGGCGAAGCATTCATGTATCGCGTTCATCCGCAGACGGCAAAGCTGATCGAGCTGGTGAAAAGCGGCATCATCGGCGATCTGCGCATCATCCGCTCCTCCTTTGGTTTCAACATGGGCAAGGTAAGCCCGGAACACCGGCTGTTCGCCAATGACATGGCCGGCGGCGGCATCCTCGATGTCGGCGGCTATCCGGTCTCCATGGCCCGCCTGATCGCCGGTGCGGCAAGCGGCAAGCCGTTCCTCGATCCCGACAAGGTGTCAGGCGTCGGCCATCTCGGCCAGACGGGCGTCGACGAATGGGCCTCCGCCATCCTGAAGTTCCCGAACAACGTCATCGCCGAAGTGTCCTGCTCGATCATGGCGAACCAGGACAACACGCTGCGCATCATCGGCTCGGAGGGTCGCATCGAAGTCGCAGACTTCTGGTTCGCCTCCGGCCACAAGGGCGGCGTCGGCAAGATCCAGGTGATCAAGGGCGGCGAGACCCAAACGGTCGAAGTCAAGGAAGAGCGCTGGCTGTACTCCTTCGAGGTCGATGCGGCTGGCGACGCCATTCGCGCCGGACAAAAGGAATTCGCCTATCCCGGCATCGGCTGGGCGGATTCGATCGGCAATCTCAGGGTTCTCGACCAGTGGCGCGCTTCGATCGGCCTCGAATATGGTGTCGAAAAGGCGGCAAAGCGGACGAAGAACATCGCCGGGGCGACCGTCACCAAGGGCAACAGCATCCCGAAGCGCAGCATTCCCGGCATCTCCAAGCCGGCATCGCTCGTCACGCTCGGCTTCGAATTCTTCCCGAATTTCGCGGCCGCCTCGCTGACGCTCGACGCCTTCTATGAAGCCGGCGGCAATGCCTTCGACACGGCCTACGTCTATGGCGGCGGCAAGACGGAAAGCATCTTCGGCGACTGGCATACCAGCCGCAACGTGCCGCGCGAGGAGATCGTGCTGATCGGCAAGGGCGCGCATTCGCCGCTTTGCTACCCGGACATGATCGCCAAGCAACTCGACCAGTCCCTCAACCGCCTGAAGACCGACTATGTCGACATCTACTTCATGCACCGCGACAACACCGACGTTCCGGTCGGCGAGTTCGTCGATGCCATGGATGCCGAGGTGAAGGCCGGCCGCATTCGCGGCATCTTCGGCGGCTCGAACTGGACGCGCGCTCGCTTCGACGAGGCGATCGCCTATGCCGAGAAGAATGGCAAGACGGCACCGGCGGCGCTTTCCAACAACTTCTCGCTGGCCGAAATGCTCGACCCGATCTGGGCCGGTTGCGTCGCGGCGTCCGATGACGAATGGAAGGCCTGGCTCAATGCCAAGCAAATTCCGAACTTCGCCTGGTCGAGCCAGGGCCGCGGCTTCTTCACCGACCGCGCCGGCCGCGACAAGCGTGACGACGAGGAACTGGTCCGCGTCTGGTATTCCGACCGCAATTTCGGCCGCCGCGACAGGGCGATCGAACTGGCGCAGAAGCTCGGCCGCAACCCGATCCACATCGCGCTTGCCTATGTCGTTGCCCAGCCCTTCCCCGTCATCCCGCTGATCGGCCCGCGCACGGTCGCCGAGCTTGAAGACAGCCTCTCCGCGCTCGACATCAAGCTGACGCCGGAACAGGTGAAATGGCTTGAGGGCTGATGTGAAGCGGCCTTCGCTGAGCTAAGCGCGTCAAACAAGAACAGCCCATCCGGCATCCGGATGGGCTGTTTCCTTTGGGTCATGTCAAAAAACGTTCTGTTATGCTTAAGCAGCGAAATCGAAGACTTTCGTCTCTGCGCCTTCCAGGCGCAACAAATAGGCCTTGCGCTCCAGACCTCCCGCAAATCCGCGAAGCTCGCCCGTCGATCCGATGACCCGGTGGCAGGGGGCGATGATCGAGATCGGATTGCGGCCATTGGCGGCGCCGACCGCCCGCACCGCTTTCAGCGCGCCGATCTCAGCCGCAATCTGCCTGTAGGTGCGCGTCTCTCCGAAGGGGATGGCCAGCAATGCGTGCCAGACCTTGCGCTGAAACTCCGTTCCGGCGAAATCGAGCGCCAAATCGAAAGCCTGTCGTTTGCCGGCGAAATATTCCAGCAGCTGTCGCTCTGCTTCAAGCAAAACCGGATGATTTTCGTCTTCGGCGACAATGGACAGCGGCACGCGCTTCGGCCGGTCGTTGTCCCACAGAATCGCGGCAAGGCCGTCATCGCTGCCGACAAGCTTCAGCGCGCCAACGGGCGAATTCATGATCCGATAGACATAGTGCTTTCCGTCATATCCTGCAGCTTTGGTCATGCCGATATCCTTTCCTTGAATTGCGCTCACTGTCTCCGGCAAAATTACCTTCATGAAGCGCTTGTGACCCCATAGGACCCGAAATACCCCTCTCCAGCCACCCGAAAAGAGATATCGGGTGACGAAATCCAGCGATTTCGAATCCATGCAGCGCCGGTTGCAATGAGTGGGGCGACATGCCTGGGCTTGGGAAACGGGCCGACATTGTGTAGAACTGAGAAAGGACATTTCATCAGCACGCGGAGCCAGAGATGACCGTTCGCCCGCCAAGCAGCCTCAATCCATCTCGAATCAACGACACCGGTCTCGGAGTTCTCGAATATGAGCTGATGTCGGAGCGGGCCAGCGCGCTCGGCCATCACGGCGTGAAGGTGGAGACGGCGCTTGCGGCACTGCGGGATAGCGAAGCGAAGGGCCGGCAGGGCGTCGAGCACGAACGTCTGGTCGATAGTGCCGCCGAAGCCGTCTGGGCAATGTTCGTTCACCGCGAGATCTGCGGCCTGCGCAATAGCCGCGACGTCATCCAGCGCTACGAAATCCCGAACAAGGTACTTGCGCGCCTCGGCGCAAGCCCTCGTCATCCCTGAATTTCGGTCTGGACAGTCAGGACTTCAGGATAGCCGAAAAACGCGGATCGAAGGCGTGACCGATCGGCTCCGCCGCCGCCCCGCGCGCCACGGCCCAGGGATCGGTCATGCCGAGCTGCAGCCGCGGCAGCGACCGATCCGGGTGATCGGCGTTGGACGGCAATAGCGGCTGCATGGCGGCCATCAGCCGGACGGCAAGGGCTGCGGGTGCGCCGCCGCACAGGATCACCGTCTGCGGATCAAAGACGGTTTCGATGAGGTGCACGCTCCAGCGCAGGTCGACCGCGGCCTTCTCGACCCAGGCCATGATATCCGGATCATCGGCGGCGGCACGCTTTTCTATCAGCGAATAGATGTCAGGCGCCATCGGATCGACGCCGAGATGCTCGTAGAGCGACGCCAGCGATGCGTTGTGTTCGACGGTCCGCCGGCCGCCGGCCGACAATAACGCCATGCCGATTTCACCGGCGTTGCCGCGTGCGCCGCTATAGAGTTCGCCACCAAGAATAAGTCCCGCGCCGATACCATAGCCGACATAGAGACAGACGGCGTGGTCAAGCCCGTGCGCCGCGCCGACCATGCGTTCGGCAGTTGCGCAGGCGGCGGAGTCGTTTTGCAGGGTAACGTTGAGGCCTGTGCCGGCGGAGAGCGTTTCCAGCAGCGGAAAGCGTTGCCACGGCCCCATCATCCATGGGTTTTCGGCATCATCCCGCTCAAGACCGAAAGGTCCCGGCATCGCCACGCCGAGACCGACGAGGCGCTTCTCTGCCTGCGCCACGCGCTGCTTCAGCTCCGTGCGGACATCGTGGACCAGCTGCAGGACGACAGGCGTGCCCGTCGTCGGCCCGCCGGCGGGGAGGTTTGCTTCCTGGCGGATAAGAACATTGCCGACGAGATCGACGGCAATGGCTCGGGTGATATGACGGTCGATTTGCAAGCCGATGGCAAAGGCGCCTTCGGGCACCAGGCCATAGGGCGTCGAGGGCTGTCCGCGGCCGCCGCGCACCGTTTCCTGCGATGTCACGAGCCCGTCGCCTTCCAGCTCTTCCACGATGTTGGAAACCGTCTGCTTCGTCAGCCGGGTGGCGCGCGCAAGATCGGCGCGGGAGAGAGCGCCGTTGAGCCGCAGGGCATCGATGATGACACGCCGGTTGTGCGCGCTCGTGCCCTCGTGGTTCGTTCCGCTCGTGGCTCTGATCGGCCGTTTGTCATTCATGTCTATTTGCCTCTTGACACCAATAGAATATTGAAGAACAAATTAGTCAAGACAATTGACTTAAAAGAAACCGCAGAGTTTCATCGGGGAACAATGGAGCCGCTGGCTCCAGGACGTGCCGATTCATGTTCGGCGAGCAGCCCGGCCAATTGCCTGCCCGACAGCCCCTTGGCGACGCTCGGCCGCCACTGGAAAAATCGCGTAAGTGTCAAAAACTGGAGGATGGAATGTTGAAATCATTAAACAAGACATTGCTCGGCGCAGCGCTGATCGGCGCATCCTTCGCCTCGCATGCCTTCGCAGAAACGACGATCAATGCCCTCTTCATGGCGCAGGCCGCCTACAGCGAAGCCGATGTGCGCGCCATGACGGATGCCTTCTCCAAGGCCAATCCGGACATCAAGGTCAATCTCGAATTCGTTCCCTATGAAGGTCTGCATGACAAGACCGTGCTGGCGCAGGGCTCCGGCGGCGGCTACGACGTCGTGCTCTTCGATGTGATCTGGCCGGCGGAATATGCGACCAACAAGGTTCTGGTCGACGTGTCCTCGCGCATCTCCGACGACACGAAGAAGAGCGTGCTGCCGGGCGCCTGGACGACGGTCCAGTACGACGGCAAATATTATGGCATGCCGTGGATCCTCGACACCAAGTACCTGTTCTACAACAAGGAAATCCTGGAAAAGGCCGGTATCAAGACCCCGCCGAAGACCTGGGACGAACTGAACGAGCAGGCGAAGACCATCAAGGACAAGGGCCTTCTGGCAACGCCGATCGCCTGGAGCTGGTCGCAGGCCGAAGCCGCGATCTGCGACTACGCCACGCTCGTCAGCGCCTATAAGGGCGACTTCATCAAGGACGGCAAGCCGGACTTCCAGACCGGCGGTGGCCTCGATGCCCTGAAATACATGGTCACCAGCTACAAGTCCGGCCTCACCAACCCGAACTCCAAGGAATTCCTCGAAGAGGATGTCCGCAAGGTCTTCGAAAACGGCGATGCCGCTTTCGCGCTGAACTGGACCTACATGTACAACATGGCCAACGATCCGAAAGACAGTAAGGTCGCGGGCAAGGTCGGCGTCGTGCCGGCACCGGGCGTCGCCGGCAAGAGCGAGGCTTCTGCCGTCAACGGCTCGATGGGCCTCGGCGTCACGTCGGCGAGCAAGCATCCGGACGAAGCCTGGAAATACATCAGCTATATGACCTCGCAGGCGACGCAGAACCAGTATGCCAAGCTCAGCCTGCCGATCTGGGCATCGTCCTATAGCGATCCGGCTGTCACCAAGGGTCAAGAAGAACTGATCGGGGCCGCAAAGGTCGGCCTCGCCGTGATGTATCCGCGTCCAACGACGCCGAAATATCAGGAACTATCGACAGCGCTTCAACAGGCAATCCAGGAATCGCTACTCGGCCAGTCTTCTCCGGAAGACGCGCTGAAGTCGGCTGCCTCCAACAGCGGTCTCTGATAGTCTTCTCGGGCGGTGCTGGTCACCGCCCGCCTCTACCCTCCATGATGAATGAAAGAAGGGGCCCGCCATGTCCGGCACCTCGATGACAACTCGCGCCTGGCTTTTGATGTTGCCGCTGCTTGTGGTGATGATCGCCGTCATCGGCTGGCCTCTCGTCGATACGGTCGGCCTTTCTTTCACCGACGCGAAGCTTGTGGGAACCGGCGGCAATTTCGTCGGCATCGACAACTATGCGAAGATGCTGGCGAACTCCAATTTCCAGCGCACGTTGATCACCACGGCCTGGTTTGCAATCATTTCCGTTGCCGCCGAGATGGTGCTTGGCGTACTGGCCGCACTGCTGCTGAATCAGAACTTCAGGGGTCGCGGCGTACTGCGCGCCCTGATGATCCTGCCCTGGGCGCTGCCGACCGTGGTCAATGCGACACTGTGGCGACTGATCTATAATCCCGAATATGGCGCGCTGAACGCAGCGCTCACCCAGCTCGGTCTGCTCGACGCCTATCGCTCCTGGCTCGGCGAGCCGGGTACGGCGCTGACGGCGCTCATCGTTGCCGATTGCTGGAAGAACTTTCCGTTGGTGGCGCTGATCGCGCTTGCCGCTCTGCAGGCCGTGCCGCGCGATATCACCGCAGCCTCGCTAGTGGATGGCGCTGGCCCCTTCAAACGCTTCCGTTTCGTCATCCTTCCCTATCTGGTGGGGCCGCTGATGGTGGCCCTCGTGCTGCGCACCATCGAGGCCTTCAAGGTCTTCGACATTATCTGGGTCATGACCCGCGGCGGCCCGGCAAACAGCACGCGCACGCTGTCGATCCTCGTCTATCAGGAAGCCTTCTCGTTCCAGCGGGCGGGATCCGGTGCGTCACTCGCCCTCATCGTCACGCTTTTGGTAACGGTGCTTGCCGCCGGCTACGCCGCCCTTGTCCGCAAGACCGCAGGGAGTGCCACCTGATGGAACGCCGGAGCCCGCTCTTCACCTGCTTCATCTATGTATGCGCCATCCTGCTCGCTGCTGTGATTCTCGCACCGATCGCATGGCTCTTCATCATGAGCATTTCGCCGGCCGCCGATCTTGCCGCCAAACCACTGCGCTGGTGGCCGCAGGTGGCGGACTTCTCGCGCTACAAAGTGCTGCTTTCGACGCTGGAAAACAGCGATGGCGCCGCCTTCACCTCCTCGCTGCGCAACAGTATCGAGGTGGCCGGCATGGCGACTATCGCGGCAATAGCGCTTGCCATTCCCGCCGGCTGGGCCGTGTCGCGCACGCCGTCTGTCGGATGGTCTCTTTCTCTCGTCATCGCCACCTACATGCTGCCGCCGGTCGCGCTTGCCGTGCCGCTCTATATGGGCCTTGCCCATCTCGGTATGCTCAACAACGTCTTCGGCCTGGCGCTCGTCTATCTGACAATCCTCGCGCCGTTCACGACCTGGCTGATGAAATCCGGCTTCGATTCCATTCCGAAGGAGATCGAGGCTGCGGCGATGATCGACGGCGCCGGGCTGTTCCAGACCCTGCGAATCATCACGCTGCCGCTTGCCATGCCTGTAGTGGCAACCTCGGCGCTATTCGCCTTCCTGCTTGCCTGGGATGAATTTTTCTATGCGCTGCTCTTCACCTCTGATCAGCGCGCCAAGACCCTCACCGTCGCCATAGCGGATCTCGCCGGCGGCCGTGTCTCGGACTACGGACTGATCGCGACTGCCGGCGTCTTGGCCGCCCTGCCTCCGGTGCTGATCGGCCTTGTGATGCAACGTGCCCTGATCTCGGGCCTGACCAATGGTGGCGTCAAGGGATGAACATGACGGCAGAGAAAATACGCACCGCCGGTGTCGACGCGATCGCACTGCCTCTTCGCTACGGCCCGGAAACCGCACCCGAGAGGGACGTTCGATGAGCACGCTCGAAATTCAGAACATCCGCAAAAGCTACGGCGCACTGGAAACGCTGAAGGGCATCGATATTTCACTCGAAAGCGGCGAATTCCTGGTGCTGCTCGGCTCATCGGGCTGCGGAAAATCCACGCTTCTGAACATCGTCGCCGGGCTTGCCGAAGCGACGAGCGGCGATATCCGCATTGGCGGTCGCTCCATACTCGGCGTGCATCCCAAGGACCGGGACATCGCCATGGTGTTTCAGTCCTACGCGCTCTATCCGAACCTCTCGGTCCATCGCAACATCGGCTTCGGTCTCGAGATGCGCAAAGTGCCGAAGGTCGAGCGCGACAAGGCCGTGCGCGAGGCGGCAAAGCTTCTGCAGATAGAAGCTCTGCTGGAGCGCAAGCCAAGCCAGCTTTCCGGCGGTCAGCGCCAGCGCGTGGCAATCGGGCGTGCGCTGGTACGCAAGCCGGAGGTCTTTCTGTTCGACGAACCGCTGTCGAACCTCGATGCAAAGCTGCGCATGGAGATGCGCACCGAGCTGAAGCGTCTCCACCAGATGCTGAAGACCACCGTTGTTTACGTCACGCATGACCAGATCGAGGCAATGACACTCGCGACCCGTATCGCGGTAATGCGGGATGGCCGAATCGAACAGCTCGGTACGCCGGACGAGATCTACAATCACCCGGCAACGCTCTATGTCGCCACCTTCGTCGGCGCGCCGCCGATGAACCTGCTGAACGCAACCGTGCACCAGGGGTCCCTGCGCATCGACGGAAGCTCAATTGCGCTGCCCATACCGCCCACGAAGGCAGAGATCAAAGAAGAGCAGCAGCTGGTGATCGGGATTAGACCGGAAACGCTCCACCTCGACGAACGGGGCCAGCTCGAGGCCGTTTGTGAAGTGGCGGAATTGACCGGTCCCGAATTGATCGTCACGGCGCAGGCCGGATCACAGCGGCTGATGGCCTGCCTGCCGCCACGCACCATGATTGCAGAAGGACAGACACTGAAGCTCGGGTTCGACACAAGCGCGCTGCATCTGTTCGATCGCGCCACCGGCCTGCGCTGCAAGTGAGCCGACCAGCTTCCGTGTGTCTTCCGGTCAGCCGTTGGAAGCACCGAGTTCGTGCTGCGAAGCGCCATCTGCTATCCGGGGATAGAGCGCCTCGCTCGGCCAGCTCGGCACGCGCGTTATCCGGTAGACCGAGGCCGGCGGCAGATTGAAGAAGGTTCCCCCAATTCTCTCCGACCGCAGGCCCAGAGAATTCAGCACACCGTCCGACACCGGACAGCGGGGACCATAGGTGAATTGATAGAATGCACCCGTTGGCCCGAGACAGCGGAATGCGCCTTGCATGATCCTCACGACCACACCCGTCGGCATGGACAGGACCCCGAGGCCGCTCAACACAGCTCCGGCGCTTTCCTCCTGCATATCGACGGATTCCGAAACATCGGCGGCGTTCATCTGCAATACGCGAGCCGCCGGAAAGCGTTGCTTCAGCAATATCGCAAAATGCGGATTGAGCTCGACCAGAGTTATGTTGCGCTCCGCCACTCCGCGATTGCGCAGGGCGTTGGTGAACACGCCTGTGCCAGGACCGAGCTCGATCACGCGGCCGGTCGCCGGCGTAATCTCGCTCGTCATCAGCCTTGCGAGGGCTCGGCCGGACGGCGCGACGGCTGCAGTGCGAAGAGGAGCCATCGCCCATTGGCGCAGGAAAAACAGGCTGTCGTTCATGATATCGTATCATCCCTTGTCGGTTGGTTGTTTCCACAAGGGTTTGAGCGGATCGCCTGATGCCTGCATTGCTTCGAAACGTCATGTTGCCGCAATGTGTTGCAGGCAGGAAGCACGTTCAAAAGATATCACGAAGGGACATGATCGATGCGGCTCCTGGTGGTGGAGGACGAGCCGGAAATGGCGCTGGCCCTGCAATCGGCGCTGCGGCGGCACGATATGATCGCCGATCACGCCGATACCCTGGCGTCAGCCATGGAGATGATCCCGCTTGGCTCCTACGATGCGATCATTCTCGACCGCGGTCTTCCGGACGGCGACGGGCTGTCGCTGATCCCGCGGATTAGACAATACAGGGCGAGCATTCCGGTGATCGTCCTGACGGCACGCGGCCGGCTTGCCGAGCGTATCAGCGGCCTTGACAGCGGCGCCGACGATTACCTGCCCAAGCCCTTCGCCTTCGATGAGCTTCTGGCGCGGCTGCGCGCCGTGATGCGGCGGCCCGATCATCTGCGGCCCATGGCCGTCAAGCTTGGCCGTCTCTCTCTCGATCTCGACCATCGCGAGGCCAGGGTGGAAAATATGCGCTTCGATCTGCCGAGACGCGAGCTTCTCGTGCTGGAGGCCCTGATGCGGCGCGCCGGCCGGATGGTGCCGCGCGAGATCTTGATGGAGGCGGTCTTTGGCATGAGCGACGAGGTGCAGTCGAATACGCTCGACAGCCATATATCGCGGCTGCGGCGCAAGCTTGCCGATGCCGATGCCGGCGTCACCATCAACGGCGTACGCGGTGTCGGCTACATGCTGCTGGAGCAGATATGACGGAGGCGACGGGCCGCTCGCTCAAATGGCAGCTCATCCGGCGATTGCTCGTTCTCCAGAGCCTGATCCTTTTCCTCGTTCTCGGAATCATGTTTTTCCGAGGCGATCTTTTTGCCTTCCGCTCGATGGACCGAACCATAGAAGCGCTTCGGCACGCCATCCATCGCGATGCTGCCGGGGCATTGCAGGTTGGTGACACGCCGGATCTGATGGCGCTGAGATCCACCGAACCGGCGCTATGGTTCATTATACGCGACACCCAGGGAGCAGAAATCTCGGAGGGGCCGGTTCCCGCCATCTTCAAGCGTATCAGCGAAGTGCTGCCCGGCATCGGCCAGGCCCGCTTCGGATCGACTGCAGACGGTCCCGCAATGGACCGGCCGGAGGCCCGCATGCGGACAGTCTATACCGCCGCAGGCGAGATGCAGATCCTGACAGGGACGGAAGGCAGGACTCCCGCGGCTCTCGTCGCACTCGGCCTTCTGCTCGTATTTCTGAAGATCGGCATGCCGATCATGGCGGTCATCGTCGTCGGTATCCTGCTTGCAACCCCCTTCGTCGTGCGGGGCGCCGTGGCCGGAATCGCGAGAGCGGAGGAACAGGCCGCCCTCATCGATATCGGCCAGCGCGGCGTCCGCTTGGAAACCGCAGGGACTCCGCCGGAGATCGCATCGCTCATCCGCGCCATGAATGAAGCCCTCAGTCGACTTGATGACGGTTATGAACGGCATCAGCGGTTCCTTGCCGACGCCGCCCACGAACTGAGAACGCCCATTGCCATTCTCGGCATCCGCATCGCCGCCCTGCCGCCAACCCACGAGCGCCTGCAGCTGGTGGCCGACGTGGCGCGACTGACGACGCTGACCGAACAGCTGCTGGATATCGAGCGGCTCGGACGGGATATCGCCGAGTTCAAATCCGTGTCGTTGCTGGACCTCGGCAAGCGCGTGGTGAGCGACATGGCACCGCTTGCCTTTCCTGCAGGCTACGAGCTCGACCTGATCCACCATGGCTCCGACCATCCGATCCAGGGCGACGAAGCAGCGCTCGGACGAGCGCTGGCAAGCCTGATTCAGAATGCCATCGATCATGGTGGCGGCCGCGGGACGATCAACGTCCACATTGCCCCCGGTATCATGGAGGTGTGCGACGATGGTCCCGGCATCCCGCCCGCCGAACGCGATCGCATTTTCGAACCGTTTTACCGACTGAAGCCGCGTTCGCGCGGAACGGGCCTCGGGCTCCATCTTGTCAGGCAGATCGCCGAACTGCATGGCGGCAGCGTCAAGGCCGGGGCAAGCCGGTCGGGCGGTGCGCGATTGACGATAAACCTTGCTTCGGCCGGCCGGGCGATCTCGCCCGCGAAGCCAGTCTAATCGGGCTTTTGCCCAGCCAAAACGGGCCACGACCGGGCTTTCCGAAGAAATTTCCGCGCCCGTAATGTTACCGCAAGGCAGCGCACCGACCCTGACGATCGAAACGATCATCGGAACAAAACCGTGCTTCAAAGACTTCAACGCAACGCGCGATGGCCCTTCGTCGGGCTGCAACTCAGCAATGTGGCGCTCAATTTCAGCCATGCCTTCGCGACCGTCCTCTATCCCTGGATCATGTACGATCTGACCGGCAGTGTCGTGTGGATGGCACTGATGGTGTTCATAAGCGGCATCGTGCTTCTGGTCGGGATGGCCTTCGGCGGCTACGTGGCCGAATGGCTTGGCATACGTTACACCGCACTCATCGCCGCCAAGATAGGAGCGCTGACGTCGCTGCTGGTTGCGGCGCTGTACACGGCCGATTTTCTAAGCCCAGGCATGCTCATTCTCCTCGGCCTTCTGAGCACCATCCTCGACGGCCCAGCGACCGTCGCCACCGAAGCGAAAGTCCCGGAAATAGCCCGGCTTTCGGGCCTGTCGCCGGCCGATGCCAATTCCATCGACGATATGATCGACGGGCTGGTGCTCCTCACCGCCTCAGCCGCGAGCGCCTTCATCATCGCCATCATCGGCGCCAAGGAGGCTGCCTGGTGGATTGCGATCTGCAACTTTGCCGCCATGACGCTGCTGTCCCTCAGCTTGCCGAATTTCCGGCTGCGGCCGGCTCCACGCCTGCGGGACATCGTCGTTGCGGGGCGGCAATTTCGCGACCGCGCCGTCTCGCTGCCGCTTGCTCTCTGTGCGAGCGCGGCGCTCGGCTTCTTCATGACGCTGCAGATCTTCCTCGTGCCTGCCGCCTTGCAGCTGCAAGGCGCCTCGGTGGCCTGGCTCGGCATCTTCATTGCGGCGTCGGCCGCAGGCACGATCATGATGAACCTGCATCTGGCCTCCCGCCAGCGCGCACCCGCTGCAGCATCCATCGTTTCGCGAGCTTTCCTGGGGCTGGCATTCGCAACCGGTCTGATGTGGGTCGAGATCTCGCCTTTGACCATGATGCTGGCGGGTCTCGTTGCAGGGCTGGCGAATGGCTGGCTCTCGCCGGCATTCGTCTCGATCCTGCAGGTCAAGTCGCCGCGCGGTCGCCGCCCCTACGTGACGGGGCTTTCCTATTCCGTCGTTCTGCTGTTTCTGCCGCTTGAATATATGTTGACCGGCACGGCGATCGGCCTCACCTCGTTTCGCACGACCTGCACTCTTCTGGTGTTCCTGCTATCAATGGCCGCAGCAATCAGCGCTTCCTGGCTCGAAGCCATAGAGAACGATTAGCCGGAAAACATCCGGCCCGGAGCGGACAATGCGGGAAAATCCCGATGCCGCAATGATATCGTAATGTTGATCGCTATGTCTTGAGCGACATACTCAGTTTCGATGGGGAAAAGAATGCGCCTCTTGCTCGTGGAAGATGAGCCGCAAATGGCTGATGCGCTTGCGACCGCCTTGCACCAATACGACATCATCGTCGATCACGCCCTGACCCTGGATTTTGCCAGGAGCGCCGTAGCGGAACATGTGCACGACATGATCGTACTCGACAGACAGCTGCCCGATGGCGACGGGCTGGAACTCATCCAGCATCTGCGCTCGATCGGGGCGACGGTACCGGTCATCGTGCTGACTGCCCGCGGTTCTCTTGCCGACCGTGTCAACGGACTGGATCTCGGCGCTGATGACTATCTCTCCAAGCCCTTCGCGCTCGAGGAGCTATTGGCACGCATCCGCGCCCTGATGCGAAGGCCGGCAAACGTCGCGCCGATGGTCGCCAAGCTCGGCCGGCTGGAATTCAGCCTCGACAACAGGGAGGCCAGAATTGCCGGCAAGCTGCTCGATCTGCCAAGGCGCGAGCTTCTCGTGCTGGAAACGCTGATCCGCCGGCAGGGCAGGACGGTTCTGAGGGCCGCACTCGAAGAAGCGGTATATGCCTTCGATGACGAGATACAGTCGAACGCGCTCGATTCGCACGTCTCGAGACTTCGCAAGAAATTGGCCGAGGCGCAGGCCGATGTCGAAATCCATGGTATTCGCGGGGTCGGTTACCTCTTGAGGCCGATTGCATGAAGCTTCTCACATCGAAATCGCTGAAGCGCCGATTGATTGCGCAGCTTCTGCTTTTTCAGGTTGGCATTCTCTTCCTGTTCAGCGTCGCCTTCGTCGCCTACCTGCTGCAGGTGAGCGACGGCATCCAGCTATCCGACCCGGAATTCGCGGATGCCGCGGCACGCGCAATCGAACGCAAGGCCGACGGTAATCTCGTCCTTAACGAGACGGAAGAGCTTACCAAGATCAAGCAGCATTCCACCAACTTCTGGTTCGTCGCCCGCAGCGAGAAGGGTGAGATCGTTCAAACCGGAAATGTTCCGGTCGTCTATGCCGTGATGGCACAACATCTGGACCGAATAACTTTTGCCGACATCAGAGATACTCAGGCGCCCTTTACCTACCTTGCCGTCATTCGTCGCGCCTCCGGGCCTGCCGGCGACTTCATCGTGCTTGGCAAGGGCGACGTCCTGAGCATGACTTACGCCATCCTCTTTCTCTCCAACCTGCTGATGGTGCCGATCCTGATCCTCCTGGCTATCGTCACGATCATCGTCATTCCATGGATCGTGAGCAGGGCATTCTCGCGCCTTGCCACCATCGCGAAGGAAGCGGAAGCCATCGATATCGACCGGCGCGGGTACAGATTGCCGGCAACCGGCATCCCAAGCGAGGTCGTGCCGCTCGTCAATGCCATCAATGGCGCCCTTCACCGCCTCGATGAAGGACATGAGCGCCATCAACGGTTCATTCTCGATGCGGCACATGAGTTGCGTACGCCCGTTGCCATCCTCCAGACGCGCGTCGAGGCGATAGCGGAAGGGCCGATGCGCAACCGGCTGCTGTCGGATGCGGGCCGCATCGCGGCACTCGCCGAGCAGTTGCTCGACCTGCAGCGTCTGGACGTCACGGGCGACAGATTTACCTCCGTCGATCTGGTGGACATATGCCGTAACGTTGCCGCCGACATGGCGCCCCTGGCTATCGCACAGGGTTACGAGCTGTCGCTGGAGACGACGCTTCATCAGCTGGTCATCCAGGGAGATGCCGGTGCGTTGCAGCGAGTCGTCGTCAACATAGTTCAGAACGCAATCGAGCACGGCAACGGCAAGGGAAACATCACGATCAGGATCGACAGGCCAGCCGTCATCGAGATTACGGATGAGGGCCCGGGTATCCCCGCGACAGAGCGTGAACGGATCTTCGAACCCTTCCATCGCCTGCAGGCGCACGAGCATGGGGCGGGTCTCGGGCTCAATCTGGTGCAGGAAATCATGCGGCGGCATGGGGGCCAGGTCGTCGCGACCGATAACCCGCAGGGCGGTGCATGCTTTCGTCTGACCTTCCCCAGTTGAGGTCGAACGGCAAAGTCTTCCTTAAAAATAAGTTAAATATTTCCGCTCAACTCCATAAAAATACTAAATAATTTTTCAATATTTTCAAATCTTGCAATGTAGCCGCAATTCTCATGAGCAAAATGACATGCATCTCCTTGGACCGGTCCGTTCCCAAGACGGGCAGTGCCGGAGAGTAGCAGGAACCGGTTTCCGGTTCTCCAACACAAACTGAGACCCTCCGAGCGCCAAGGGATGGCACATGGGTTTCGTATGGAGTTTACCAATGTCGCTCTGCGCAAAATCGATTCTGTTCGCGGCTCTGGCTATTGCGGCCGCGACCAACGCATCCGCCGCCGACTACACAAACTACCCGGCGCCGGACAACAGCTACGAACGCCCGCCCGCCTTCCAGTGGAGCGGTGCCTATTTCGGCGCGCATGGGGGCATTGCCTCGCCGAAGCTGAACCCCTTCTCCGGTGGCAAGGGCTTCGCGGCCGGCGTCCAGGCCGGTTATAATTTCCAGGTTGGCCCGGGCATCATCGGCGCCGAGCTGGAAGGCTCCTATCTCGGAAACGCCGAGGTGCGCGTGCCAAACGGCCGGCTGGAAGAGCGTTTTCGCGGTGCTGCCAAGGCCAAGGCAGGTCTGACCTTCGACCGAACCTTCGTTTACGGCACGGCAGGTCTGACGATGACCAAGTACGAAGGCGGCAAGGGCATTTCCGGCCCGAGCGGCTGGAAGCAGGGTTATCTGCTCGGCGCAGGTGTCGAGCAGGGCTTCGCCGGCGGCCTCTCCGCCAAGCTCGAATACAACTACGTCACAACCAACGATGTGACGACCTATTCGGCTGGCGGCAAGTCGAAGACCGACCTGCATGACCATGTCATCAAGGCGGGCCTGAACTATCGCTTCTAAGCGGACCCGCTCCGCAGAGGTCGGCGCACCCTTCACGCGGGGCAGCGCCTGACGGAGAGCGGCGAAGTCGACCGATCCAACCCCGAGTCGGTCGGCTCGCCGCTCTCGCTTTCGAGACGACAGTACAATGTTGGGTGCCATGACGAGCCGTGTCGCTAAAATAACGATCATGCTGACTTTCATCGCCCTGGGGGTCACGAGTGCCGTGATCGCGCCGGCCAGCCGTGACGTCCACGGCTCGGCGCAGGTGGACCTGGCGCCTTCGGTCAAGACGATCGAGCTCGCCCAGATGGAGGTGACGAAAGTTCGCCGGCAAAACTATGCGCAGGACATTCGAATCAACGGTTTCATCCAGCCTGCGCGGCGCGTGACGCTGACGGCACGATTGTCCGGCACACTGGCCTCAGTCGATGCCGACGTCGGGACCACCGTTCATGCGGGCGACGTCATCGCACGCTTCGACACGGAAACGCTGACGCTTTCGCTGAACAAACTGGTCGCAACCACGGAAGCCAAGGCGGCGACGATCCTGCGTGCGCAGAAGGATCTCGAACGCACGAGCAGTCTCGCCGCCACCGGCGGTGTCGCCCAGGCGAAATTGACTGAAGTCGAAACCAATCTCGCAGTGCTGAGAGCCGAGCTCCGCGCCCTTCAGGCCGAAGAGGCCGAGGCGCGGCGGGCGCTAGACGACGCTGTCGTCACTGCACCGTTCGATGGCATCGTCAACGCTCGCAAGGTCAATCCCGGCCAGGCCGTATCCATCAATACCGAGCTGTTCGAAATCGTCGACATCGCGCAACTGGATCTGGTGGCGCTCATTCCGCCGCAGGAGAGCGCCGGGCTCTCTATCGGGCAAGCGGCGTCCATCGAGATCGAAGGTCTGCCTGGCAAATCGCTGGCGGCCCGGCTCGACAGGATAAGCCCGGCAACACTCGACAACTCGCGATCGCTGCAAATCTATCTCCGGCTCGATCACACCATGCCCGGCCTTCGCGGCGGTATGTTCGGCCACGGCTCGCTGCAGATCGAGAACCGTATGAATATACTTGCGGTCCCAGTCGCCGCGATCGTCAAGGACGGCGGAGAAACCTCCATCCGAACCGTCGTCGACGGCGCGGTGCGTCGGCAAGCCGTCACCCTCGGCTCGGCCAAGGTCGGTGAGGATCTGGTCGAGATTCGCTCGGGATTGAGTGACGGCGATGTCGTCATAACTGTCCCGCTCAAAGACGCCTCCAACGGCACGTCCGTGAAAATCGCGGAACGCTGAGGGCCATCAATGCTTCTAGCCCGTATTTCCATTCAGCAGCCCGTTTTCGCCACGATGGTCATGGTTGCCATCGTGGTGCTTGGCGTGACAGCCTGGTCGCGCCTGCCCGTCGATTTGCTGCCGTCGATCGACCTGCCGACCGTGGTCGTTTCCACCAATTATGACGGCGCTTCGGCGCTGGCGGTCGAGCAGCAAGTGAGCCGGCCCATAGAAGAGAGCATCGGCGCCATCGGCGGCGTCAAGAAAGTCACGTCGCGATCCTCGACCGGCAATTCGCTTGTCATTGCAGAATTCACGCTCGAGACGCCGTCACGAGCAGCCGCGGACGAGGTGCGAGACCGCATATCGCGTCTGCAGGATGCGCTTCCCGACGGCGCAGATCGGCCGGTCGTCACCCGCTTCAATCCACAGGATGCGCCGATCATGTCGCTCGCGGCATTCTCGTCGGAAACGTCGCTTAGCCGCATGACGAAAATCGCCGACACCACGATCGTACCGCGATTGCGGCGCGTACCGGGCGTCGGTCAGGTAACTATCGTCGGCGGCAGTGAAGATCAGGTGCGCATCCAACCCGATCCGGCAAAGCTTCAGTCCTTCGGCATTCCGATCCCGACCGTTATCGATGCCATACAGCGCGCAACACGTGATAGCGCCATCGGCTCCATCACGTCTTCGACGCGTGAGCGCAGCATCACCGTCAGCGTTCAACCGGGCAGCGTCAGGGACTTCGCCGACATCGTCGTCACGCAGGACAGCGCCGGTCGCGCCATCCTTCTCTCGGAAGTTGCCGATGTGATGGAAGCCGGCGCCGATCCGAAGAGCCGCGCCTGGTTCAACGGCAAACAGGCGCTCGGCCTCGATATCAACAAGCTGGAAGGCGCAAACACCGTCGAAGTCGCACAAGGCATCGAGCGGGAGCTGGCACGCCTGAGGAAAGACGACGCGTTGAGGGATATCGGCATCGTCGTGTCGCAGGACAGCTCCCGGACGATTGTCGGGCAAATCGGCGATGTGCAGAGGACGATCATCGAGGGCGGCGCGCTGACGATCGTCATCGTCCTGCTGTTTCTCAATTCGTGGCGCTCGACCATCATCACCGCACTCACCTTGCCGGTCGCGGTCATCGGCACCTTCGCCGCCATGGCCGTCATGGGCTTCAGCCTCAATCTGATGACCATGTTGGCACTGTCGATCTGCATCGGCATCCTGATAGACGACGCCATCGTCGTGCGAGAGAATATCAGCCGCCATGCAGCCATGGGCAAGGATCGCAAACAGGCGGCGCTGGACGGTACATCGGAGATTGGCCTTGCGGTGCTTGCCACCACACTCTCCATCGTCGCCGTTTTCCTTCCCGTCGCCTTCATGGGCGGCATCATAGGTCGGTTCTTCCTCCAGTTCGGTATCACCGTTTCGGTCGCTGTTCTGATTTCGCTCTTCGTGTCCTTCACGCTCGATCCGATGCTGTCCAGCGTCTGGGTCGACAACTCCGCATCAGGAAAGAGAGGGCGCCTTCAGGCGATGCTGAACCGGTTCGACCACGGCTTCGAACACGTTGCGCAGCGCTACGGCAGGATTGTCGGCTGGTGCCTCGGCCATCGCGGCATAACCTCGATCTGCGTCGCGGCGCTGTTCATCGGAGGGCTCTGCCTCATCCCGAGGATCGGCATGGAATTCGTTCCAAAGTCGGATCAGGGTATGGTTACGGTCGGCCTCACCTTACCTGAGGGTTCGTCGGTCGAATACACAGCTGCGAAGATCAGGCAAACCGAAGCCGTCCTACGAACGTTTCCGGACATTCAGGATCTCTACTCCACGGTCAATAGCGGCGATGGCGCCAATACCAACGAAGCAAGAATTGCCGCTTCACTTGTACCCTCGGACAAAAGAACGATGACCTCGGTCACCATCGCGCCGAAGCTGCGCGATGCGTTGAGCCCGGTAGGTGGTGTCACCATAGAAGTCGGGCAGCCCGGCGATGGCTCCGGCGGAGGAGCGAAAACGATCCAGATATCCGTCCAGGGCGGCGATCTCGACGTCCTCGAGAGCCTGTCGAAAGAGATGAAAGCCAAGCTCGGCAAGATCAAAGGACTGATAGACCTCGAATCCTCCGCGGATAAGAAACGTCCGATGCTGATGATCCGGCTTCGCACGGTAGAGGCGGCCGACCTCGGAATTTCAACGGCGACCATCGAGCGCAACCTTCGGCCTCTGGTCGCGGGGGAAAAGCTGACGAGCTGGGCACATGGCGGCGCCGAATCCCGCTATGTCGCCATCCGATTGCCGGAAGCGGGCCGCCGGACGATCGATGATCTCAAGCAAATCCCCATCCCCGTCGAACGGTCAGGTACAAAAGGCCCGGCAACGACAGTGCCGTTGTCACAGATCGCGGATGTCACGGAAACCTTGGCGCCACAGACCATCGTCCGCCGTGATGGCGACCGTGAGGTTCGCCTCTCCGCAAATCTGAGTGGGCAGCCGCTCGGGACTGTCGTCAGCGATATCCAGACGGTTATCGCCTCTACGAGCCTGCCGGCGGGCTACCGCATCGTCATCGGCGGCGAGGCCGACGACATGATGGAGAGCTTCGGCTATGCGGTACAGGCCCTGATCCTGGCCATTGTCTTCATCTATCTCATCCTTGCCTCGCAATTCGGCTCCTTCATCCAGCCCATTGCGATCATGACGAGCCTGCCTCTTTCGATCAGCGGTGTACTGGCCGGTCTTCTTCTGACCGGCTCGACCGTCAACATCTTCTCAGTGATCGGCTTCATCATGCTGATGGGTCTGGTGACGAAGAACGCTATTCTGCTGGTCGATCACGCCAACAAACGCCGCTTGGAGGGCGCCAGCATGCAGCAGAGCCTGATCGAGGCCGGAACGGTCCGGTTCCGTCCGATCATCATGACCACCTCGGCCATGATCATCGGCATGATGCCACTGGCACTAGGCTTCGGCGAAGGCGGACAAGAGCGCGCATCGATGGCCCATGCGGTCATCGGCGGCCTGATCTCCTCAACGGCGCTGACGCTCGTGTTCGTACCGGTCGCCTTGTCGTTGATCGAAAGCTGCAGGAGAATACTGACGAAGAAACGGGATCGTCGGGAAAACGGTCAGTTGAAGGATGCAGCCATATGAGGCGAGAGGATCCCTGGTTCCGGGTCAAAGCCTATGGTTTCGGCGCTGGCCTGCCTTGTCGCTGGCAGGGCTGGGCTGTGCTCGCGATCTACCTTATTGTTATCGTCATGGTCGCCGTTTTTGCGGGGCCGTATTCCGTCAGCCATCCGATCATATATGCAGTCGCGATCTTCATTCCGACAGCATTTGTACTGCTGATAAGCTGGTGGAAAAGCGATGCCCCATGGCGCTGGCGATGGGGCGAAGCCAAGGACGATGGCAATCGATAAGGCCAACGCGTCGGCCTCGTGAGCAATCGCCCGTATCGTCTCGAGCGCTGCCAGAAAAAAGCATCCGGGCGTTTCCTGCCCGGATGCTTGGAAACACGACGGTAGAGCGGGAGCGCCTATATGCCGTCAGGTTTTGAGAAGAGGTCCGCCAGGATCGCATCCCGCGCCCGTTTTCCGGCCGAGCCGGGTATCTTTTGTTCTTCTCCAATCAGGCGCGCAAAGACGATTTTGCGGTCTCCCTTGGTCGCCCATCCGACGAACCAGCCATACATTTTATAGCGGTCGCCCCGAATACCGATGCGCGAGGCGGGCATGGCGCCCGTCTTGCCGAAAGCATGCCAGCCGGATTGCTGCACTCCATAGTCGGCTATTCTTGCCGTCATATCATAAGCGATATCGCTTACCCCGAGCTCCCGCCGTACCAGTTTGCGCAGGAAGACGAGTTGTTCGACAGGCGAGATCTTTAAGGACGACCCGAGCCAGGCATGGGTCAAACCGTCACGCTTGCCAGGATTGCCTGATACGTCGCGATTGCCATAGCCAAATTGCTGAACGTAGCTTTGAAATTTCGCGGGGCCGAGTGCCTCGGTGAGGCGTTGAGAATACCAGACGATGGATTTTTCCATCCACAGGCGCGGGCCAGCACTATCTTCCCACGTCGTCGACCAATCGGAGTAGCCCTTCACGTAGGGCCATACCGGCTTTGATTCGTCGACCAGAACATGGGCGTCGTAACCCATGAGGCTCAAGGCAAGCTTGAACGTCGATGCGGGGGAGAGTTTGCGCTCGCAATCTCCCCGCTTCGACAGGATCTTGCCGCTATCGACATCCTCGACGATGGAGCAAATCGTTTCGGCATACGAAACAGTAGGGAGCGCTGCAAATATCGCGCTAGCAGCAAACAGCCGCAGAGGCCTCATGACACACTCCATTCATCTTGCAACCAGATAGGATACCGCAACCCGTGCGGTCACGACGTTCTTGCCCGATACGACAGGTATGCCACCATCGAGGCTGGCGGAACGCAACCTCGCCTCCGACGAGGCATAGGGGAATACCGTCGCTGCGGGCTGATCTTCGATCGCAACGATCGGTCCGAGCTTGAGGCCCGAAGATTGCGCGATCGATCCGGCGCTTTTCGCTGCCGCCGTGACCGCAATCTTGCGTGCCTCGTCGACCGCCCCGGCCACATCATCGACGATGAAATCCACAGAGCCACCCTCGTTGACACCATTCTTTAAGGCGATGTCGAGGACATCGCCGACTTCCGAAACCTTGCGGACACGCACCAGCAGCGTGTTCCTGGCATCGTAGCCGACGATGGTTGATGATGGCAGGGTACCATCAGGCTTCGGCGTAAAGTCGAAGCGCGGGGAGATCTGAAAATCCACGCTCTGCATATCGTCCCTGCCGATACCGGCCGAGACAAGCGCGGCAATGAGCTTCCGGGCCCCATCTGTGGAGGCCGAAACCGCCTGGCTCGCCTCTCCAGCCTGACGCAATACCGTGAGGCGGACAACCGCAAGGTCCGGACTGCGAAGCACCTGACCTTCGCCGACGACGCGAATGAGACCGGCACCCTGGCCCAATTTTTCTTGGGCATACAGCGGAGCTGCCAAAGCGATGGAAAGGATCGCCGTGACGGCGGTGACCATGGACGTACACTTCATTTCGAAAAATGCTCCAGCTGAAAGGATTTGTTGTTCGGCCTATTCGCATTCAAGTGAAGGCTGGCGGAAGCTGGTTACGTACCAATCCGAACCGGAGCTTCGGGTATAGAAGGTGTAGAAGCATTCCGTGTGCTCGACATAGCCGGGCGTCTCGGTGGTTTCGAAGCGCCTGCCGTGACGCGTTTCCCTGATCTCGCCACTGGATTGGCCCGGCATGACCTGTGTCTTCTGCTTGCGCCATTGGTAAGCGCGTTCGCCTGGGCGTAAATCGTAGACATTGTCAGGCGGCCCGTAATCGAGCATGACACTGCTGATCGGCGCGCCAATATAGCTTTTCATGACCTGTGAGGCGCAGGCCGAGAGAATCAACAGCATCGCAAGCGCGGCAATCCCGAGCGGGAGCCGCTTCACTCCGGGGTAGTCCCGCATCTCACCGCCTGGTGGGAATATTCCACCCCCTCGGCTCCTACGCATTTCAGCCGGAAAACCGTCACGCACTTTTCCTCGAAATGCTCTATTGGCAGACATCGAGAACGTCCTTTGCAACTGGAGATGATCGCAGGCAGGGGTACGTCCCAGGGATTACGGCAGCATTGCGCATTGCGGCATCAGCCGCTTTTTGTCGGGCGGCCAAGAATCTGCCGGACACCGTCCTTTCTGAAGGGCTGCGCCAGCTGGCCGAGAAAGTTCTTCGCAATCTGCCCCCGAATACCGATATCGGTAGAGGACGGTCGATCGGGGTTGAAATAGGTGCCGAACAAAAGGTCGTAAAATACGATATTTTCACAATAGTTCGTGTTGCCTTCGCGGAGCTCCTTGGAATGGTGCCATCGATGCAGACGCGGCGTGCTGAAGATATAGTCGAAAAAGCCGGTTCTCATGTCGACATTGCAATGGGTGAGAATACCCATGAACGCCGTGACAGCGCCGAGCCACAGAAACACCGGGAGCGGTGCACCGAGAAGAAAGAGCGGAAGCTGGCTGAGCGCAACCTTGAACAGCGAATCGGCGATGTGAAAGCGGCCTGTGTTGATGACCCATAGTCGCGTTACGCTGTGGTGCAGGGCGTGGAAGCGCCAAAAGAAAAGCCTTTCATGGGCGATCCGATGCGACCAGTACAGACCGAATTCGGCGATAAGAACACCCATCGCGACCTGCAGCAACATAGGCAAGGAGGTCGGCCAGATGTTCAGTTGCGCACCGGTAAACGGCAAAAGCAGGATTGCCGTGTACATCGGGAAGACGGCGCCCAATAGCGCCATCAGCTGCACGAGGCCCTTGGTCAAGAGCGTGTGGGCGATATCGTTTGCCATCTCCCCGTCGGGGATCAGCCAACGCCGCTCGTAAGGGATGTAGCGTTCCAACAGAAAAAGCAGCAGGACTTCGCCGGCATAGACAAGAGCAAAGGCAAACATCGGCCGTTCGCTCGCGAAAGCGAAATACGTGCACAGAAGACCGGAAAAGAATACGAGAGGCCAAGATAAGAAGGACAGGATCGTCTTCATTGCGTATCCAGCCATTCGAGCAGTTCGCGGCAGTTTCTGGCCCGCCCGTCGCTAAAGCGCCCGTCGGTGCAAGGGTTGATACGAGGACCGCCCCGCCGCTCGTATTCGTCATCTGATCGTGGATACCGGCGATCGTGGCGCAATGCGCGCCTGAGTTCGGCGCATGTCCGCGGCCGACCATCGCTCACACGACCATCTGTGCAGGGATCGTATCTGTATTGCACGGAAAGAACCGCCTGTTCATGCCCGGCGGGGCTCGCTAGCGCTCCCATGCAGTGTCCACCGGTCAGGACGACACACGTCAACAGAATGGATAATCGCATACCAACCTTCTTTGATCGCTAAGATTTGCGCAATCTCGGGAGGCTGTATTGCGGGAGCATTGCGTTATTCTGGGGAACGTTTCCTTTAGCCGTGCTGGAGGGCAGTGCTTTTGTGAGGATCAGTTTGCTGTCTGCGGGCGCGTTCATAGGAGCGCGTTGTTTATTGCGGCTTTATTGATTTAAGTTTGTTTTTTTGAAGGTGTAATTGGTTGCGGGGGCAGGATTTGAACCTGCGGCCTTCAGGTTATGAGCCTGACGAGCTACCGGGCTGCTCCACCCCGCGTCACCAGCGCAAATCCGGAGGATTTGTCGCTTCAGCGTAAACCA
>NZ_JAELTU010000424.1 GCF_016429015.1 Rhizobium sp. ASV20 | reverse complement strand
CTCACCTCCTGAGTCAGGCGGGAAGACGCCAAGCGACTGCGGATTGCCACTCGATGGTACCAGCCAAAGCTGCAGCGATTTTTCATCCGTTGAACCGGCCGCAACAGGTATCAGCCGGACACGACCACTTGAAGCGTCGAACGACGCAAGCAAGCTCATGTCGCTCTTCGGCGCTGATAGCTGCGCGACAAGGCGGATACCTGAGCGCTCCGGCTTCAGGAGACCAGACCCATAGACGACGGCGACAATCGCCACGACACTTGTGGCAGCTGATAGCCAGCGCCAAAAGCCGATCGTGTCAAGCAGACCAGATGTCCTCGTCGTCCTTGCCTCTTGTCCGAAGAGCCTTTGCTCGATCCGCCTGAATGTCGCCGGAAGCGGCTTTACTTCGGCATAGTCCGTATTGAACGCGGAGAAATCCGCCTGCCAGCGCTCGACCAGCATGGCAAAGGTCCTGTCTTCGCTCATCCGCTGTTCGACCGCGCGACGACGCTCGAAAGACAGGACGCCAAGAACATACTCGCCCGCAAGAATGTCGTCGTTGCTGTCGCGGTCATCCTCGCTCATCGCTGCATGCACTCTCTAAGCTTCAAAAGGCTGCGTCGCAGCCACGTCCGGATGGTATTCAATGGCACCTGGAGCTGATCTGCCAGCTCCTGATAGCTGAGACCCTCGACATAGGCCTGCCTGACGGCGCTGGCCTGGGCC
>NZ_JAELTU010000423.1 GCF_016429015.1 Rhizobium sp. ASV20 | reverse complement strand
AGGGCAACGTCCTATGCGAGCACGAGCGGGTGATTGAGCGCAGTCACGACAAACCGCCACGGACGATTTACGACTGGCGGCATTACCTTGCTGTCATCCAGCGCAAGCCCGGTGCCCTCCGCAATGGTGCGCCCTTCCTGGAATTACCGTTGGCCTTTCGGCAATTGCAAGACCAGATGCTTCGCCGTCCAGGCGGTGATCGTGAGATGGCCGATATCCTTGCCCTTGTTCTCCATCATGACGAACAGGTTGTCCTTCGCGCTGTGGAATTGGCCCTGGATGCGGGCGTGGCGACCAAAACGCATGTCTTGAACCTGTTGCATCGGCTGATCGACGGCAAAACGACCGACGGTCCCGACATCGCTACCCCACAGGCGTTGACCTTGCTGCATGAACCCAAAGCAAACGTAGAGCGCTATGATGGCCTGCGTGTCCGGATCGCAGGAGGTCGCCATGCGTCATGATCCCGCAAGTGCGGCCGTCGTCATCATGTTGCGGAGCCTGAAGATGTATGGCATGGCCCAAGCCGTCACAGACCTGATTGAGCAAGGGGCTCCAGCCTTCGATGCGGCCGTGCCGATCTTGTCCCAGTTGCTGAAAGCCGAAATGGCCGAGCGCGAGGTGCGCTCCATTGCCTACCACATGAAGGCAGCTCGCTTCCCGGCCTATAAGGACATCTCTGGGTTCGACTTCGCAGCCAGCGAGATCA
>NZ_JAELTU010000422.1 GCF_016429015.1 Rhizobium sp. ASV20 | reverse complement strand
GCTCCAGACAGTGCGGCTTTCTCGACGCTAAAAGCACAAGGGGTTTTCCGCCATGAGGTGTGCGGTACTATTTTGGTGCCCTAACCGACGGAAGTGCCTATTCGTCTCGCAGGCAACAATGGCCTCCTTCAGCATTTCAGGGCTGTTCGATACTCGAAGCTCGCAAAATCCCATAAAGCACCGATCGTCGGCGATGACGTTCAAGGTGATCAGGACCATGGCAACGGTCCCGCCTTTGAATTCCGATACCGAGAAGGCGCCCGGACGCACGAAAATCGGGGGCCGTGTATCCAGCATGTGGTCGTATTCGACCTTGCCTATTTCAAACCACTCACCCGCGTAAGCCGTATCGACGCAGCGCTTTTGCCGAGACGATTGCAGATCATAACGATTTAATAGAACCAAAATATCGGAACGACTTGCAACTCCCGGGGCAATCTTACGAAAGGGCGGATGACTCAACATTGCAATCGCACTTAACAACTTCAACCAGCTACATATTCATGCAGTCACCGGCCTGCTTGGGCCGAGACTTGAAGTACATTAAACTAGATCGGCAGGCGACCATTTCAAGGAAGTCCAAATGTCGATCAGCTGTGGTGTCCGCAATTGCGGCATCCAGCTTTTGACGATCGACGCTCGTGGGGATCGCGACACAATCTGCGATAACGCAGGCTTGAGATTTGGCGGTTTTCGCCGGTGCGGGCCTAGACC
>NZ_JAELTU010000421.1 GCF_016429015.1 Rhizobium sp. ASV20 | reverse complement strand
CCATTGCTTCTTCCAGGCATCGGAACCCCTGTGGATCGGTCGCGGACCGGCGCAATCGAGCTGTCTTGTCGGGCCGCGGGATGGCGCCTTCCGCTCGGATTATTCCGCCAACAAGATGATCCTCAACAACATCACGCAGGTTACCTCCGCTACATCGGCAGCACTCAAGCAGGGCCTTGTCGGCGCGGAACTGGATGCGGAAATCCGCAAGAGGACTATTCACGGTGTCGACATCTCGATCAGCCTCGAGCCGCTTCCCGATGCCAAGAACCGCGTCACCCTCAGCAAGACACGCATGGATCCGCATGGCATCCCATGCCCCGACGTCTACTACGATGTCGGCGATTATGTCCGCAAAGGTTACGATGCCGCCGTGGTGCAGCTCAAGGAAATCGCTGCACTGTTCAACGCAACGGATCTCCAGATCACGACAGCGCTCAACGCCAACAATCACATCATGGGCGGATGCATCATGGGAAGTGACCCCAAGGATTCCGTCGTCGACGGTAACTGCCGCGCCCACGATCACGCCAATCTCTGGATTCCCGGCGGAGCCGCGATCCCATCCGCCAGCGTCGTCAATTCGACACTGACCATGGCCGCGCTGGGCATCAAGGCCGCCGACGATATTTCAAAAGCCCTCGGCGCATGAGGGAGGTGATGACGATGAGAACGATCCCCCGTCTCGTTGGCTTGACGCTTTTAGGCCTTACGCTCG
>NZ_JAELTU010000420.1 GCF_016429015.1 Rhizobium sp. ASV20 | reverse complement strand
TGTTGGTTTCCACGCGGAACTGAGCCGGTTTTTCCACCGAGAAGTGAGCCACCTCTGAGTATGGTTTTCTGATCAGGATTTGGTCAAGAGATTGGCTTTTTCTCCTCTCTTTTGGGCTGCGGCGGCCGAGCTGGCTTTGAATCGGAAGCTGTCGTTCCCGGTTTCCAGGATATGACAACGGTGGGTCAGGCGGTCGAGCAGAGCAGTCGTCATCTTGGCATCGCCGAAGACGGTGGCCCATTCGCTGAAGCTGAGGTTGGTCGTGATGATGACGCTGGTGCGCTCATAAAGCTTGCTCAGCAGATGGAAGAGCAGCGCACCGCCTGACGCACTGAACGGAAGATAACCCAGTTCGTCGAGGATCAGCAGATCGAGGCGGACCAACGTTTCAGCAATCTGGCCTGCCTTGCCTTTGGCCTTCTCCTGCTCGAGCGCGTTGACCAGTTCGATGGTCGAGAAGAAGCGGACCTTTCGGCGGTGATGCTCGATCGCCTGAACGCCAAGGGCGGTCGCGATATGCGTTTTGCCTGTGCCCGGTCCGCCGACAAGCACGATGTTCTGTGCTCCGTCCATGAACTCGCATCGATGCAGTTGGCGCACCGTCGCCTCATTGATCTCGCTGGCTGCGAAGTCGAACCCAGAGATGTCCTTATAGGCCGGGAAGCGAGCTGCCTTCATGTGGTAGGCAATGGAGCGCACCTCGCGCTCGGCCATTTCGGCTTTCAGCAACTGGGACAA
>NZ_JAELTU010000419.1 GCF_016429015.1 Rhizobium sp. ASV20 | reverse complement strand
CACGGCTTCGTCAACTGCGGTGCGACGGGCGCGATCACCGGCATCGGCAATGTGCTGCCGAAGGAAGTGATCCATCTGTGCAAGCTTGCCCAGGCAGCGGCCAAGGGTGATGCCGATGCGCGTCAGCAGGCGCTTGAGCTCGAGCAGGCGCTGGCGGTGCTGTCGTCCTTCGACGAAGGTCCGGATCTGGTTCTCTACTTCAAGCACATGATGGTGCTGAAGGGGGATGCGGAATATGCGCTGAACTTCAACGAGAGCGATGTCTTGTCCGACAGCCAGCGCGGCTATGTCGAGGCGCAGTTCAAGCTGTTCAACAGCTGGTACGGCGAATGGAGCAAGCTTGCCGGCGCGGTGCAGACCTACAAGGCCTGAGGCTGGTCGCGGGCTTCGAGTTATCGACGCCCGGCCACCACATGATCTCCAAACTGAAAGGCCCCCTATGCGGGGGCCTTCTTCGTTTCCGGACCCTGATCGCCGAGGATAATGGCATAGCGCGCCAACTCGCCATTCCCGCTTGTTAAATATATGACTTGATTAATCGCGCGTTCATTTAGAAGCCGTTATTGAGAAGCGTTAACGGTTTCCACTATGTCATGTCTGAATACAGCTATTTTCCCTACAAGCCTATGAATAGCCCGAGCATGCAACTCTAGCGCCACCCGCGCATTTTGTTTGGTTAGGATACTCAGTCGGATATGAATTCAACAGAAGAGCAGATGCTATGGTGTCTCAAAATTTAGCGGGCGGT
>NZ_JAELTU010000418.1 GCF_016429015.1 Rhizobium sp. ASV20 | reverse complement strand
TTTCAGATATGGAATCGCAAATAGCTCGCAACCCTTTGAGGCTCACCGAATATACCCCATTGTCAAACGGCGGGCCTCTCCGATTTTTAATAAAATGAAAATGTGTATCTCCCAGATGGCCACCTGCATGCAACGCAATGTTTCGGTTCTCGGTGCAGATAGAAAATCCTTTTTGAAAATACGCGATTAATTCGCGAACCTCATCGGATTGCTCCATCTCTACAGCGATTTGTTTGAGCAGATTTAATCGCTGACTATTATTCATGGGGAACAATATCTGACTGAGTACCGGATCAGGTATCTCAATCAGATATCTTTCTATAAGGCGAATAAGAGCGAGCTGAAGCCTGTCATAACGCAATGACAAAACACCTAATGCCTCAAGATAATCTCGGGCGCCTACCTCCGCCCATTCATCTCTCGGCCAATCACTCATTTTGTCCGGTCTTCGCTTATTCCCACTCGATCGTGCCGGGCGGTTTCGAGGTAACGTCGTAGACCACGCGGTTGATGCCGCGGACTTCGTTGATGATGCGGGTCGCGGCGCGGCCGAGGAATTCCATGTCGTAGTGGTAGAAATCCGCGGTCATGCCATCGACGGATGTGACGGCGCGCAGTGCGCAGACGAACTCGTAAGTACGGCCGTCGCCCATGACACCGACGGTCTGGACCGGAAGCAGCACGGCGAAGGCCTGCCAGATGGCGTCATAGAGGCCGGCCTTGCGGATCTCGTCGAGATAGATGGCATCGGCTTCGCGCAGGATTTCCAGCTTCTCGCGGCTGATGCCGCCTGGGCAGCGAATGGCAAGACCCGGGCC
>NZ_JAELTU010000417.1 GCF_016429015.1 Rhizobium sp. ASV20 | reverse complement strand
GTCACCGTGCCCGACCAGGTGGTCGACGTGCCGGCCGGCTCGACACCGGGCAACGTCTACCTCAACCGCGGTGCGACCGGCGGTCCGTTCACCGCGGCGGGCCTGACCTTCGTCGAGCCTGCCAATGCCGGCACGGCGACGATCATCCAGGGACAGCTGGCGGCCGCCGGCCCCGTGACCACGCCGGTCGGCTGGTATCTGCAATATCAGCCGAACCCGGCCTATTCCGGCCAGGTGCGTGTCGGCTACCGGCTGACCAGTGCGCTTGGTACCTCCAACACCGCGACGGTCACCTATAATATCAGCTATGACGCCGCCAAGGTCGCCGAGGATATCGACAGTCTCGTGCATGGCTTCGTGCGGTCGCGCCAGAACATGATCGCCAACACGATCGAGGTTCCCGGCCTGCTGCAACGCCGGCAGATGGAGAAGGCGACGGATCCGGTGACGGCACGCATGACGCCGTCGCAGGAGGGGATGACGCTGAGCTTTGCCACCAGCCTGTCGCAGATGCGGGCAGCCGGCGGCGATGCGGATGCGGCGTCTGCGCCGTTCAACGTCTGGATCGGCGGCGCCTTCCTTGCCCATGACGACAGGAACCGCAAGGAGAGCAGCAGCAAGTGGGGCAGCTTCGCCATGATCAACATGGGGGTGGACTATCTGCTCTCGGACAAGGCGCTGGTCGGACTGTCGTTCCACTATGACCGGATGACGGATCCGACGGATCAGGATGCGGAACTGTCGGGCAATGGCTGGCTTGCCGGCCCCTATGCGTCGCTGGAGCTTGGCAAGGGCGTGTTCTGGAACGGCAGCCTGCGCTATGG
>NZ_JAELTU010000416.1 GCF_016429015.1 Rhizobium sp. ASV20 | reverse complement strand
ATATCAAGCACGGTTGCGACGACGCCAAGTTATGTTTGCGGTTCAATCTGTCAGGCAAACCCGCTTTTCTTGACCGAAACGCAGATTCCACCGGTGACCGATCCTACGGCTTTGATGGTGCACAAAATCTTGGATAGAAAAGTTATCAGTCATCACGTATCGATATCGTCCGCTGATCTTGAGCAGTCTCCCTTCTGGGCTGTAAGAGCCGAAATGCGATTAAGGTTTGCTGGGACATGGCGGTCAGTCGACCCACTTCTACGTAAGCGTTGCGTCTGCTCGCTTCTCGACCAGGGGAGCAATACCCGCATAGAAGAATGGAATACTGTCTGCCGGTCCGTCGGTAGCTCGGCTTCTGATTTTCGCCATCGCCAAAATACCAAGACGAAAGTCCGGCTCACCTATAACGAGCACAAATGGATTGTCCTGATCTCCACGAAGATAACGGCCGCCAAATTGACGCCGCGCGGTTTCGAAAACATAGGACGAAGCTAAAAAGTGAAGGTCTTCAGGCAACTTTGCCTGTTTTCGGTAAAAATCGTCCAGAACCTGATCAACGAGTTGCAACGAACTTTCTGAGTAATCGAGCTTCGACGCATCGATAGGTGCTCTTGGGTGTGAGAAGGCATTGACGAAGTCTGCTGCCTGAGAGGCCATGGCATCTTCGATTGTCGCGGGCATTTTTCTGCGCTTCAGAAAGCCGAACAGTCCCATAGGCCTCATGATCTCCCCAACATTCACCGGCTCGCATTTTATGCATGCGCGAAAGGTGACTGCAATCCTACGTCGTATAGACTATTCCAAAGAGGTGAATGTATATGACGCTTGGCGGCCTTTTT
>NZ_JAELTU010000415.1 GCF_016429015.1 Rhizobium sp. ASV20 | reverse complement strand
GAGCATGGCAGCGTCGGTCTCGATCGCGAGCATGTCTGGGTGATCGACCCGATCGATGGAACGCGGGCCTTCATCTCCGGCGTTCCGGTCTGGGGTACGCTGATCGGCTTGCAAAAGAACGGCCGCGCCATCATGGGTCTGATCGATCAACCCTTCACCGGCGAGCGCTATTTCGCCGATGGCAATGGATCCACCTACACAGGCCCGGATGGCGAAAGAAAGCTGCAGGTTCGCGATTGCGGCAATCTCTCCAACGCCATTCTTTTCACCACGTCGCCGCATCTCTTTGTCGGCGAAGAGCTTGCCAAATATCGCGAAATCGAGAACCAGGTACGTCTCTTCCGCTACGGCACCGATTGCTATGCCTATGCGCTGCTGGCGGCCGGCCATGTCGATCTTGTCGTCGAGAATTCGCTCAAGCCTTACGACGTCGGGGGCATCATTCCGGTCATCGAGCAAGCTGGCGGCATCATCACGACCTGGGATGGCGGCCGACCGGAGATGGGCGGGTCGATCCTCGCGGCCGGCAGCCGCGCAGTCTATGAGCAGGCACGGGCGATTCTGGCTCGCTAGAGCACTTTCAGGAAAATTGCGTAGCGGTCTTCCCTCGGGAAGGCGGAAAGAATGAGGAAGTTGAGCGAATCCGCGCTTCAAAGGACGGCGGAAACGCTCTCAGAGCTCAATTCGTGCATGGCTTGCCGGGCGACTTGTGAAAGATGGGTCGCTCAAGCCCCTGCTTCCACTTCATAAGCATTCGTCACCGCGTCGCTGCCGGGAATGAAAGCATGGATCGCGGCGAGTGCCTGGTTTCGGTAAATGTCCCGCTCCTGCAGGATTTCATGCTTAGACC
>NZ_JAELTU010000041.1 GCF_016429015.1 Rhizobium sp. ASV20 | reverse complement strand
TCCATCCATCATCCACGAGGTCACCGGAAATGACCAGGTAATCGGGCCTTAGCTCGCCAAGCCACGCGACAGCTTTTTCGAAACGCAGAAAATTATCGTTGTCGATCCCCGCATGAATGTCGGTTGCCTGTGCGACAATCATATTCGCAGCTCCGTTGGGCCTCGAAAATTTACTATGCGCGGGACCAGTGTTCCTTGGAGGGGCATTCCAAATTTTCGGGCAGGTGACGCAAAACCAATACCTGCCCGGCTGTCGGGCGTTTTGACTGCGCGACGCCGCAAAGTCGCAACTCATGGTAAATATTCGATTACCTCGCGCTCCGCGACGCCGAGCCGTTTGAAATTTAACGCATCGACTCCTATCTGTCTGCCGCCTGCTTTGGGAGAGACAATGCGAGACTTTGTGAATGCAACGTTCGGTTCGGTTGAACTCGATATTATCAGCCAAGCGTTAGAAGAATGGCGGCTCTCCATAGGCGTTAGGCGAGACGCGCCTGAATATGAACTCGCGGCGGCCACCATCGTCACCTTGTTCAGAGAAGGCAATCGCACGCTTCCAGAGCTTCGAGCCGCAATTTCGGCCCATCAGTGGCTCTCTCGAGATGCTATAGAATTGGAGCGGATCTCGGCCAACACCGAAAATGAGGATCTATAGGCAGACGGGTCGCTTGCAGCCTATAAATTGCACCGGCTCAGTTCCGCGTGAAAACGTATGGCCCGCCCTGTTTGCAAGTAGTTTTTAGATTGCTGTGCAGTCTGCTTCAACGTATTCGGTCTCACGGTCACGCCGTGGCCAAGATGGATATCCGCACGTCCAGAGCCACGATAACCAACACGGTTTCAATGAACCATTTCCACGCCTGGGCTTTCTGAACGCCGATTGACTGTCAGGCCATCTATATTCCTTCTCGCAAACATCATGGGCTGCGTCTAAGCGCAGCCAACCCTGTTATGCTGGCGCTACGCCGAAGGTTCTCTCATACGGTTGCTCCTTACGTAAAATCGCCCAGGCAATACGCGCAAGCTTGTTTGCAAGGGCCACGATCGCAACATTACGGTGAATACCGCGGGAAACCAGCGCTCGTAACCACTGGCCGACAGGCGTATCGCTTTGACTGAGTACGGGCATCGCCGCTCGACATTGCAGACAGCTATTCGCACAGCGATATTGACGTTTTCGAAGTGCAATGGGGAATTGACGATCGAGGTGGCGGAAGCAGCAAGTCGGCCCGGGTCGTCAGCCTTTCAAAGGCTGCGTTAGAAGGGGGGCCGGCTGTCTACACTGAATCCGGCCAAATCAGCTTAGAGCGTGCCGTGATCGACAAAGCCCTTGCGAACTGGTCAACAAAAAAGGACACGCCGGCATGGCAGAAGCTGAAAGCCGGTCTGCGGTTCGACGGATTTGAAATCGTTGAACCTGCCGAGGTAAACGACGTGTGGGGGAGACGAGCTTCCCAGGCGCCTGCTACGCTTGTACGGATGTTGCCAGCCGATGTCCCAGAGCTGAATATGAGGGAGGCCGAGAACGAGGTCGTTCAACTGCTCAAAAGGCATAACCTGATGATAGCTGAAGGCCATCTGGCTCGGGCAATGTCCGCATTCCAACGCGGCGAATGGTCAGGTGCCAATGGCGAGCTTCGAAATTTTCTCGAAAGCTACTTCAACGAAATCGCAGTCATAGCGGGTTGCGATCCAAACCTTGATAGCCGGCAGAAGCGAGACTTTCTCGGAGGAAGCGTCACGCCGCCGTTTCTGCTTGCCGATTACAATGAATGGAGCCCTGGCGGCCAAAGGTCTCCATTTGTCCAAGCGCTCATGAGCCGAATGCATCCGCACGGTGGGCATCCTGGACTGTCCGAAGAAGAGGACGCAACATTCCGGCTTCAAATAAATCTGGTCACAGCGAGATTGTTTCTACGCCGCCTGGACCGTGGAAAATATTGAACGGCGCTGGCGACAAGCCTTTTCGTTCGCTGGTTCGTAAAGCCGCTGGTCGTATCCAGCGGCTTTTTCAAGCGTGGACTACGGGCGCCCACAGCACTTTTTGTATTTGATACCCGAACCGCATGAACAAGGCTGATTGCGTCCGATCTTCGTTCTTGGCTCCGGCCCGCGCAACGCCGGCGGAATGGGTCGAGGCGGCAGACGCTTCTGGAGCCGCACGCGCTTGGCGATAATGCTATCGACGAAGCGACGGCGCTCATCGAGCATTGCCGCGCCCTCGGCATCGTAATCGTAGCGGGCCAAGACCGATAGCTCCTGTCGAGCCTCAGAAAACTCCCCGTTCCATGCGAGCACGATCGCATACATGCTTCGCACTGGCAGGATCATATTCGTGAGCTCGCTCTCCCGCAGCATGGGGAGGACATGCTGCTCCATGGTCATACGAGCCGCAGCCGGATCCGCCATAATTACGAGATAGTCGTCGACGATCTCGAGGCCAGTTTGAACGACCGAACGCGCAGCCTGGGCGAGGTAGTAGAACTTCATCGCTGCAATGCGGCGCAGATAAGGAGGCTCGTCTTGCGATACTACAATGTGACACCATAGCGCCAGACTGTCCGCCAATCGTTTGAGATCTTCCTGGTCCACCTCGTCGTCGAGAAGCGCACGCAAAGCGGCATTGCTTTTGCCGAGCACGTCGGTCTCTTTAATCCCGATGACCTCATAGTACTCACCGATAAGCGCATCTGCGATCTGCCTGGCATCAGCGAAAGCTTGCGCGCGATCGAGGGCGACCGCGTAATTGTAGCGGAGAAGACGTCGGGCTTCGGAGTCGATCGGGAGCTCATTGCAGGTCTTGAATACGGTCCGTAGACGAGGCAAATCCTGCTCTGTCCCCCAGTGCATCATCTCCTTGAAAGCAATATTTAACTGCTCACGTAGGCCCAGTTGTCCCTCCTCCACGAGCGACTTCATTAAGACGATCTGCCGATAGTCAACTATGCCACCATCGCGGCTATCCCAGTAAGCAAGCGCATCGTTCGCCCAAAAGCGATCCGACGCGCTCGCTGCGGGATCAGCAGCGGCGATTTCAAGCTCCTGACGAAGCGACCGTGGGTCACCCTGTTCATGAAACATCTCGTACCCGGCCATCTCGACCAGGACTTCAGTCATCCCGACCTTTGGCAGGAGCTTCATTAAGAAGCTAAGGCGGGGAACATCCCTTTTCTTTGGAAGGGTTTCGATCAAGAGCAGCGCCAGCTTCGTCAGAGCGGCGATAGCTTTACCTTCTTCCAAATAAATGCGAGCGTCCGACGCGAGCGGTCGAACGGCATCATGAAGCGCGATACGGCTTCCCTGAAACCCGATGATAAGTGAAGATCGCCGCAGTTTTCTCAGCGATGAAGCGATCAACGCATCCTTCAGACCACTCTCGCCCATCATGACGAAGAGTTCGTCCCTCGTGATCGATATTTCCAGGTAGCTGAGATAGGCGCTCACCGCCCTCGCATCATCGTCCATGCTTTCGAAGGTTGCTCTGAGGATTACTTCCTGGGCAGTCTCCCTGTCGTTGGTCCGCTTTTCGATCGCTTCGCAGAAAGCGAGCACATTGGCGCCGAATTCACGGGCGGCAATCGACGCAGCATTTTGCACATACAACGGAAGCCCTCCGGTCAAACTTCGCACGCGCATGGCGTTCTCGATGGAAGTCGGGGTCCCAGTGTCCTTGAACTCTGCCGCGATCTCATCAATCGACCAACCACCAAGGCGCTCTGCTTCAATCGAGTAAGTCGCCTCGATTTCGCTCGCGCCGTCCCAGGGCTGTGCGAGGCAAAGAAATCGTAGCTCGGGGGCCGCATCGATGACCGAGCGTAGAGCTACGGCTTCCAGTTTGTGGGCATTGTCGATGATGACTTGAACTGATGCACCTTCTTCGGCCAGCCGCCTGGCGCAAAGCCTGAGGACGTTGAGGCCGGATTGTTCGGCCAGGGATGCGCCACCGAGAGCCGCCATGTTGCCGCTGAGGAAACGCGCGGCCAACTCGCGGGCCACATTTACGGCGACAGCGGCAGCAGGCATTTCCGCAACGTCGATATAGGCCACCGGCTCCGGCGAATGGAGGACCGCTTGCGATGCCCAAGCCGTCTTCCCCGCTCCCGAGAAGCCAACGACCACGCGCACCCGGTCGCGTGTGACAAGCAGGGGCTCATCAATCTGGGGTCTGTAGTTAGAGGGAGGGTCTGGCAGATACTGCAACTGGACAAGCAATTGCTCAAACAGGTCCTTCATCTCCGAGGCTTTGAATGACCGATCCTGCCCGCCAGCCGCCGCGTGCTGTACCCTCGCGGCGAGCTTCCAGACCAGAGTTTCGGGAGGTAGCGTGCCAAAGGGAATGTTTCTTGCTTTTTCAACGCACCACTCGAATGCCTCCTCGATCCCATTGAAGGCCGGCGGTAAGTCGACCATGTCGTCCCCAGGCGCAGCGATCAATATGTCCTTTGACCAGCCGGATGACGCTAAGGCCGCCGAAAGCGCGGGACCGATCCCCGTGTTGGTGACGATCATGAGCCGCGCCGAGCCCGGACGCTCACCCTTCTCATGCAATTCTCGGATCGCACCAAACTGCTCAATTGATCCCTCGATGTCTGCAGGTTGAAGCGGACGATTGCGGGTTTTCACCTGGATGTAGTCACGGCTCCCGTTGCCGACGACTTCGATGTCCTCATCTCGCTCGATCACAACGGACGCGCCATCGCGCCGGCCCACTGTCAGAACGCACGCTACGGCATACAGGTGCTGATAGAGGAAACCTTCATGAAGGGCGGTAATGCGCTGCACTTGGCGCGGATGGACTGGCGCGCCAAGCTGGTTTCCTTCATCGATAGTCGACATTATCCCTCACACTGCCCGAATGTTTTTTGCTTACCACCCCAGCCGGTCACGTTGTTCCAGCCAGATCTTGGCGGTCTCGATCAGGCCTTAGGTAACGGCGAACGGCCAAGCCTGCTGATCACGATGCCAACACGGCTACGCTCGTGACGCGTCCGGACTACGGGCGATCTCGGCCAAAGGCGAGCGGAGTGCCCGTTCTAGTTTCTGAACGTGCCCAGACAACCACTTGGCCATCTCTGCCCAGTTTTCGCGATCAAGTCCATCGAACGCCTGCTCATAGGCTACAAGGCTCACCTTGCGGTCGTCTCGACGATGCCAGTCCAACGACGCTCCGAAGTCTTTTTCAATTTCCGAACGCTGCGCAAAGAGCCCATCGAATATGCGCTTGTTCGCGTCGCCATTGCTTTTGCCGATGGCGAGTTGAACTCTAACGCTGTCCTGAAGATAGAGAATCTGGAATGGGCAGTGACCGATTCCGGATCCTCCGTTGAGCCAATTGTCGTTGCTGGGGCTGACATTCGCAAACATTGACACGCCATCAGCGCGCAGTTGCTCCAGCGCCAGTTCCCAAAACTCGCGTCGCAACGTGTGGCGCCGTTTCTGCTTCGCGATGGAGGTTGTTTCCTCAACCTCCTTCGACGCGATACCGATCATATAGTCCTCAGTGCCCGGCGGCGGGATGATTTGTTGGAGATCAAGGAACAGCTCCTCCCCGAATCCGAACGGCGTCACGCGAAAGCATTGCACGGCAATCCCACGACTGATCAGCCATAGTGCTGTCGCGGTTACCTCGCGCCGGAAGTTCGCCGCGACGAACAAGATGCGCTGGCCATTACCGGGGTTCAGAACCGCCTCGCCAAGATCCTCGATCTCTAGGAAATCACAGATAGCCTGCGCAGCATTTCCTCCGCCGCAAAATCGGTCGAGATATTGCTGATGAATATCGACGATCTGTGCCGTCTTGAGACCGGAAGTGTATGCGGCGTATTTCAAGGCCTGCCAAGTCACGTCACGACCTGAATCATCCAGCTTGTTTTCAATCACCACCAGATTGCCGGCCTTGTCGAGTGCTAGCAGGTCCAAGCGCTCACGTGTTTCGTCAAAGCCGTCGAATTCCTTCTGCAATATCAGCAGATCTTCACCGAGTGCGTCAGGCTGGTGTACCAACCACTCCTGCAGATGTTCTCTTTCCCTTAACGCCATGTCGCCAAAGCGCTTCTTATCGAGCCGAGAGATGCGGTTCTGAGTGCGGTCGACGCGAAACACTTGACTACCTCGTTGGACTATCGTGTTGCGGATGAATTCTCCGGTAAATGTCTCCGGCGGAGGTAAAAATTCTGCTCTAGGCCGATGATAGTTTTTGGTGCAATAGCCGACGGCCCAAATCGCTGTATTCCCCGCAAGATTTCCAAGTTTCTACTTCATTAACCATATGAATTAACGCCGTTCTTTTTGCATGAGGAATTGAAATTGGCCGTTGTTTCCGTTCGTCATACAGCGTTTGGCTGATGCCCTAGCCATCGATAAGTATCAAGTATCGATAGTGATGGATTTCGAGGCGCAGAAGCGATTTGTCGTCCATCCTGGATCGGCGGATTCGCCTGGAAATCCGGGCTTTCGGGTCCCTTTTCGCCCAGGTTCGGCGGACTCATTTGCTTGATTGAGCGGAACGACGTTGGCTCGATCCGCCAACTGGGAGCCCCTCCCCTCCCTCTTCCTGGCATCAGCGGTTGTTGAGCTCGACAGGGCTGCGATCGATCCCTCTCGAAACAGCCAGTTTCTCGGCATTTCGGCCATGGAAGGCCGCTGACGGGCGTTTCGCAGCCAAGACGGGTCGTTGCCTATCCTTGATCAGAAAACACTCTGGATGGCGCTCCATTTTGGCTATAAAACACGCTTGCAAAGGTTCATTTTCTCACGCACTCATTATCTGTACACACGTCACTAAATACGAGCCAAAACCAATGCCACAGGTTGCAACCGTCAGTTCCCATCCCCCATCGAGGCGGCTGATCGGCTACGCCCGGGTGTCGACCGACGACCAACTCAACGACGCCCAGGTCGACGAGTTGCGCACCGCCGGCTGCCATCGCATTCACCAAGAGCATGGCTCCGGCATGTCCCGCGCACGGCCGGTGCTGACGAAGCTGCTTAAGGATCTCACCGCCGGCGACGTGCTCGTCGTCGTTCGTCTCGATCGTCTGGCCCGCTCTGTCAGCCATTTGCTGCAAGTGATCGAGGATCTCGAAAAGCGCGGAGTACATTTCCGTTCGCTGCGCGATCCGATCGACACGTCGACACCACAGGGCATGTTTTCCTTGCAAGTGCTCGGCGCAGTCGCCCAGCTTGAGCGCGCGCTGATCGCCGAGCGCACCAAAGCCGGCATTAAGGCCGCGAAGGCCCGCGGGAAGCTTCCGGGAAATCCCGGACTTCGCGAGCGGCGACCCGAGGCGATCAAGGCGGTGTCGAAAGCACGAGAGAAACTTTATCTCGACGAGTTGATTTCGTCGGCGCAGGCGTGGCTCCCCACGGTACGGCAACTCCGCCCCCAGCACAGCTGGGACAATGTAGTGCGGGTTCTTAACCGCCGCGGCCACAATTGGACAGTCGAGCGGCTCCGGCGCGCCGTCCATCGCATGGTTCGAGAGAAACTCGCGGAGCCGGAATTGCTGGCCCGCTCACCGCGGCGCGCGCCGGAGGATCACTTGATGAAGCTCGTCGCCGCGATCATCATTGCCGATCCCAGTCTGTCGCTGCGCGACATAGCCGCGCAGCTGGATCAAATGGGCGAACGGCCGGTCCGCGGCGGCCGAAAATGGCAACCGTCGTCAGTCAGAGCGCTGCTGGACGAAGCGTATCGTTTCGGACTTGTCCGCAATTGAGTAGCGATTGTTTGAGGTGGCTGAGATGCCCGCTCGTCGATTGGCGCCGAGAGGCCGAAAATCTCACGCCAGCATCTTTTCCTCAATGGACGCAGCGATGAAGGCATTTCGCGATACCTCCAGCGAACATTGAGAATTGATCGCCTCAAGGCAGCGCTGTTTCGCGATATCGAAATTAGGACCCCGGTCATAAGGCCAACGGCTTTCCATATAGTCCAAAGCCTCTGCTGGTCCTCGAACAGGTTCGGGCGTACCGGCGCCAATTCTTATTGTGACGGGAAAAGGCCAGAGAGGGGTAGCGCTCTGTTCGCGGGTATTCATGTCGATACTCATTATCGCAGGAAACAACGGAGCCCGATTTATGTTTCCGAAATCGGAAGTCAACCCTGCTCAAGACGGAGTGACGCCATAGGCCTGTCGGTCAGAAATCAACGGAGCACCTGCCCCCTCCTCACGTCCGAGAGACAATTTCAATTCGCTGGTCTTAGCAATGGAGGGCGGCGCCGGAAGCTATCCGCTGTTCGCTCGGCCGCCCGCGGGCGCATCCGGTTGAAACCCGGCCATTCCTGCTACAGCGAATTGCGAAAATAACTATGATCTCAGGTTCGCTAGCGGAATTTGCAGCAGTACCGATAAGCCCGCTGGCTGCCATTCGCGTTGAATCTCCGCGCCCAGAGCACTGACGAGCCCTCTTTCGAGCCGGCTGCCGAACCCTCCTTTATCACTGGGCGACGGTTCAGGACCGTTCTTCTCGTGCCAATCCACATTAACTTGATCTTGCTCGCTCCAAACCCGGACATCAAGGCACCCTTCCGGCACGGACAACGATCCATACTTTGCTGCGTTCGTAGCGAGCTCATGGAGCATCAGGGCGATGTTGGAAGTCGCTTGTCCGCCGACCGCGGGTTCTCTCCCTCGATTTTGATCCGATCTCCAGAGGCATAGGGATCGAGTATCGTGCGGATCACCGCAAGCAGTCCCGTATCCGTGTCGCCAGGATGATCTTCTGGCATCGCGGCCATCGTCAACTCGTGGGCGCGGGCCAGGGACGCCAACCTCGATCGAATCGTCCCGAACGCGTCGCCGTCACTGTCGAACGACTTCGCGCTGATCGAAACGATCGCGCCAGCCAGCGTGAATAAATTCTTCACTCGATGGCGCATTTCCCCCATGAGGAGTTCCTGCCGCTCCTGAGCGAGACGCCGTTCCGATATATCGCGCGCTATTTTGGAGGCGCCTACAATCATACCTTTGGAATTGCGAATAGGGGAAATCATGAGCGATATATCGACCAACGTGCCGTCCTTGCGTCGACGCTTTGTCTCGAAATGCGCCACACGCTGGCCCTGTTGTATTTGGGCGAGGATCGCGGGCTCCTCGTCCAGCCTGTCCTCCGGAATGAGGATCGTAACCGACTTTCCCACGACCTCGTCGGCCGAATAGCCAAACAACCGGGACGCACCAGCATTCCAGCTTTGAATGATGCCGTTCAGATCCTTGCTGATGATCGCGTCGTCCGACCCGTCAATGATGGCCGCAAGCCAGTCACGTGGCTCCGGCCCGTCCTCGCCCGCCGGACCTGTCCAGAAAACCGGTGCGATCTTCTCCGGCTGAACGTTCTGCGCACTTAGCTCTGGCCGATCGGCTGGTCTGGTTGCGTTCTGATCCTTCGTCTCTGCCATGACGCCGAGCTCCCTTTCATCGGCAAAGTTCCATTAGAGGCAATTCTCGGCCCTCACCCGCCAAGGAAGCAGGGGATACTCGCCACTCGGTAGCCGCCCGACAATCCATATGAACGCTGTCGAGAACGAGCCACCCTTCATCCGCTCAACGCGCTATACGCAATATAGAATTTTTGCCAGTCCAAATCAGTGCCGGCGAAGGTCGCGGATCACGATCCTGACACGCAGAAGACCACAGCAAACTTGCTCTTTGGCAATCCAGAAAGTTCCATTTTGAAAGATCGCATTAGTATCGGCTGTCTCTTCAAGATCGGTGAGAGAGGCAAACCGGTGATCGACTACAAGCGTCTGTCCGATGAAGACTTGTCGGTGGCGATCGACAGAGCGTATGTGGCGGTAGAGGGCAACGCTCGATCATCGCGGCCAATGCGGGAACACAGACGTCGGCTGAGCATGGGGAGCTTGTCGAGACGCACATGAAGATTAGGGAACGGTTGACCCCTGACCTCGAAAAGCTGGAAGCGGAGCGACTGAGGAGGACATGACCGTTCCAGTCTTGCTGTCGCCTTCATCGGCACAAACTAGGCAATAGATCTCGATAAGACCCCTAGGGAGTGGTTTATCTCGAATCTCGGGTGCCCTTGTATTGCCGCCGCGAGACAGAGGCCAAATCTCCGACCGGGAGGATATCGATATGTTGGTCAATGGCGAACTCTCAACAATCCCCTACCCCACCTGGTCTCCCGTTTTAATGTCATGCATATGCCAAGCGTCAACAGGAACATCTACGGATCATAGGAACCATCGCTTGCAGAGAGAGTTTGAATCATCTGATGAGACCAATTCTCGGCCCGGCAGGAGACGGAGGAACACGCGATGGAGTATAGCAGTAGCGAGGTACGGCGCCGTGACCATGAGATAGGACGGTCGCAAAGCGTATCGGAGGGAGAAGGGCCGCGGCTTTGGTTGCAAGCTGCCGCTAAGGCCGAAGACAGCAAGCCGACCGACAAAGAGCCGGAACCTAGAAAGCCAGACGGCGGTCCGGATGCAGCGGGTACCGACAGCGACCCGAATGCCGCCATCAAAAAGGAGCGCGCCAAGGAGCGGGAAGGCGAACGGCCGCCCGAGCCAAAGGGCGGCGATCCAGGGCACGCTGCCGAATAGGCAGCCTGAACGACGACACCAGCTCTGTGGGTTCGTCGGCTTCGGTCTTTTCGTGAGCCTGAAGAAATGCTGGAGGTTCTTCAATGACTTCTGATGTCAATGAGCTCGCCTAACCGTGACCACTTTCCTCTACCGGCGTTCCAATGCGGAGCAGGCAGTCGCAGAGCTTATGAAGACGGGGATATCAAACGTCGCGCTGAACATGATACCCGGTGACGAGAGCGGAACGGGCGTCTCGAGGTCCTGGCAAAGCCGCTGCCCCGCGCCGCTGTCCCGGCTGGCGCTGGAAGAGGCTTATGCTGCACCTTCGCACCGTCGCTCAACGGGTGAGACGCTCCCACGGCTTCATCTAGGTAGCGGGCCAGACGACTAGCAAAGTTTGCCGCGGCAAACTTTATTCTCACACCAAGACCCTGATGCGGTCCTCTCCCAAGAGCCGAAAATCCGAAGGGTGGCAATGCTGCCCGCAAGTATTAGCTCATGGAAACGGCGAGGGTTGGGGATCATTACGTCGCGATCGACATTGACGAAGCGGCTCTGTTCGGCAGGTTCGTATTGTCGCTTCCCAATGAGTTTCACCGCCTGCAGCCCATTGGAGGCCGGAGACATCGTTAAATGCAAGTTGAAGAACTTTGCATTACGAGAATGTCGATGCAGGCGAGACCGCTGCGGTACGACCTCATGTGGGATCCCGCGCATTCGCGAAGGGGACACGTGCTCGGTTAAAAGTTTGCCGCGGCAAACTTTTGGGTTACGGGGCCATCGAAGGGCCGCACGCTCAAGAGACAAACGCATGCTCATCCAGCGCATTCAACCCGCATCGCCAGACTGTTGAACAGCACGTCTGAGCCGCACCTTCTGAATGCCCCTGCACATTCTCGATGGAATGAAGCCGAAAGAGCACTGTTGAGAAAAGTTTGCCGCGGCAAACTTTCAGGACGGCAGCAATGAACCCACCTATAGACGTGTAGGAGCACATCCACATGCGTACTCCTTGAGCTTGGAAAGCCAGCTGTCGAGCGCCGGCCCCCCGGCCAGAGTATCTGAGCTTCACCTTCAAAGGGCGATCCGCCGATTGGGCGATGGTTCGAAGATCGGATGGTGTCAAAGAAAAGTTTGCCGCGGCAAACTTTTCTTTGAACGGCGAACAGCAGTGGGATGCCAGCGAGCCCCCAATGTCGTCTATAGGAGCCAGGCCAAAGGAAACCTCGGGTAATCCTCAGGTGTTCTCCTGTGCGACCCGCTTTGGCGTTTGGAACGCATGATGCGATCTTCGAACAGCTATTTATGAAAGTGTGAAGCCCAAGCCGAGAGAGGAGGGGCCAGCTGGCCGAAAAGTTTGCCGCGGCAAACTTTTTTTGGGGCGAGCGAAAGACAGTGCGACGCCGACGGATCCCCGACGCCGTCGCTCAGAGCCACCGGCTGTCTCGGGTCTCATCACGCCCGACCAAATTGGAGTTTTGAGCGCATAATGCAATTTTCAAACAGCAACTCACACATCCAAAGGCCCGCCCCAGACAAGAGGGCCTCACTCACCGAAAAGTTTGCCGCGGCAAACTTTTTTAGGCGGACAACTAACCACTGCGACAGAAGCGGCTCCCCGGGATTGCTTCATTGGACTCACATGAGGAGAAATCGGACCGGTCTTGGATATTCGCACGCGCTATCTGTATGGCACGCAGACCACATGATGCGAGTGTCACGCGACAACCTATGAACGTCACGCCGCGCCCCCGACACGACGAGGTCTCGCTCGCCGAAAAGTTTGCCGCGGCAAACTTTGCCCCGAAGGAGCATCCACCGAAGATGACGATGTTTGGCTATGTGCGAGGGAGCGGAGGAGGGGAGGGGACATACGAAGCCGGAATCCGGATGAGCTTGAGTTAGCCGGCGGGGATGCGTTCACCTTTTCCACTTATATGACACCAAGCGACGCCCCCTGACCTCTGCAGTTATTGGAACTGTTGCAGCCATCTAGGCATATCCAGCACCTGGGATTCTGCCCCACGATATTATTGATGGTAGCGATAAAAGAGCAGGGCGCGAGACGCGAACTGTGTCACGACACCTCGCTGTCAGTTCTTGCCAGCGGATGGCGTTTGATAGGCTTCTATGCGAGCGATCCCGCCTAAGAGCAGTGAGCCGGCGAGATGCGAGTGCACGACGACATCGATGGGCGTCCCCGAGCACATAAGGTCATCGTGCGTTGATAGGTTGGATGCGTCGTCAGATCCTGATTTTCTTCCTCAACGTCAAATCACTGAGGGAAGCGACCGCTTCTTCAATTGAGCTTGCGAAACTCGACGTCCCGGAGGGAGATTTCGCGGGCAGGGCTTCTCCGACCACAGTGCTTCCCTTGATCGCGGACACATTGCAATCTCCCGGATAGAGACCCTTACTTACGCAAGGGGAGGTTGGCGCAAGGATCCAATGGCACACAAGAGTTGCAACCGTGGGGGATTTGCCATGACGACGATCGTGTCTCCATCCTATGTTAACTTAACCAGTTATTCTCTGGCTAAAGACAAAGCGGCATCGTCCAATCCCGATAGCTAATTTATTAGTCGGTCCGCGCAGAACGCCGAATCCGACAATCGCAATCTGGCGGCCCGCGACAGCTTTCCGTCAGCGGCCGACAATCGACCGCAAAAGGTGATCGTGATTATCGACGGCAAAGTATTGACGGGAACCGTGATCGACGTCGACGTGTCAAAACTTGAAGTCGACATAACGAAGCTGACAGACGTCGAATACAAGAACTTCATCGAAGATCGGCGTCAGTCTATCGAAGCTGATAAGCAATATCTTGAGCGGCAATACACAAGCTATTCCGATCCGGACAGTTCGAACGAGCCGAAGCTTAAGCCGTATGTCACGATTACCGCTGGCGGAAGAACCGTCGCGACGATCGGCAACCAAGGCGTCGTTACCATTTACGGTGGGGTATCGGACCGCCTCCTCGCCCAGCTGCCGGACAGCGTCAACGGCACCAATGGGCCTGACTTGGCGCAGGCCAGAGCAGACGTGATCGCCTCAATGATCGGTGGACGGGTAAACAAGTCGCATTCGGCCATCTTACAACGCCAGTTTGATCTGCTTCCGCCCATCGAAGAGGCGGTGGGCAAAATCGACTACGCGGCGATGAAGAACGATCCTTTGTATAAAGTAATACAAAATGGCCAGTCATTCATCGATACGGCCGAGCGGATGACAGCAGCAGATCTTCGGCAGCTCTAGGTAACTTAAACGGTCCTTTTTCCTCAGAACGAGCGGGTTGAGATCGCGCAATTCTTTGATGACGTCATTACCCCTACCGGGGAGAAGTCCCGATTGAACATCCGCATGACCTGCACCCAGGCTCGCTCAGGAAACTGAGCCGCCATCTGGAAATGCTCGTGCGGAAGACGGAGAAACATTCACCACCGATCTGGGGGTATGCGGCCATTGAGAGCTTTGGCCAGCGTCCCTGAATTCTCACAAAGCGAATACCCCTTGCCACACCGTCATCCCGCGCGGGCCCGACCGTTGCCGCTTGTATTCAAAAGAGCCATGACCATCGGTCCAAGGGAGAATTCACCTTTCGCTGTGCGCCTGGTGAGATCACGAAGATAACCGCCGGCCGAGTTGATGACGTTCGCTCTTTCCAGGATGCATGCCATTGCAACGGCAGCGTTTTCCTGGCCCATGACCTCGCAGGCGTTCCGATAGGCCGACGGACTTACCGCGAGAGTCGATCGAACCACAATCGCCGCCGACATCAGGTCGCGCCAACTGTTGATACCGCCCTCAGGTCCGTAATCCGAAATTTGCGGGCAAGCCTTCAGCACGACTGCCAGTGGAAAGCTCTTCAGCGGCTCGGCAAGGCGCCTCGGTTTGTCATCCGGCGTCGCCCCCTTCCGATCTTCAGAGAGGAGTTCAAGTTCATGGATGGATTCGGGATTTGAATTCTGTATGTGGCGCTCATTTTGAGCATCATTGGTGCTTGTTATTTGTGTTTTCGCTTGCATTTCCAAACGATTGAGCACCTCCTCGCGCAAGAGCTCCATTTCCTCGAGGCAAGCAGAGACGTCGTTCAGCGTTGGAGAGCGCGGAATCCTCGCTACGGTCGACACGTAGACTGCTTCGACCGCCTGCCAGTCACCTGGAACGCCCTCTTCCATCGCTGCGGAAATGAGCTTGCGGATATCACGTCGACAAATTGTGAGCGCCTCCTTCGTCCTTCGGAATGCGGCTCGTGCGGCTGCGACCTCTTGCGCCATCGCAGCCAGTTCCTCTGATCTTGCCAACAAAGGCGAAAGGTCGAACCCATAGGCGCTTTCAATCCCGCCCTGATCGTCCTTTCTCGCATATCGTTTGCCGTTGGCACTATCTCTGCGGATGATGAGCCCGGCATCGACGAGCACGGCAAGATGACGCCGCATGGTCGCCCCCGCTATTCCATGAGCCCGAAGTGTCAGCTGGGCGTTCGATGGAAACACAACCAGTTGCGCATCCTGCCGCAATTCATTCTCCGGATAGAAAGTGAGGAGAGCGTCGAGGAGCGTAAGGCTCCGGTCATGCACACCCAGGCGTTCCCGTGCCTCAGAGGCATCCCGGAACACTTTCCATTTCTCGACCGTCTTTCCTGCTTTGATTCCCGCTGCCGCCTGCTGCCCGCGCACGAGCGCAAGCGTCATCGGCCGCCGCCCAAAGGGCGTCGTCACACTTCCCGGCTGCATCTTCTTTCACCTTTCGAAAGGCAAAGGAAAAGCGCTCACCAAAAACGATGCCAAAGACTCTTGACGATGATTCCCGGAAATGCGATTCTCTGCTTCGCTACAAGAGAGATGAGGCTTCCGGAACGGCGACGTTTTTGGGGCCTTTTCTTTTTGCGGTTTACTCTCCGTTGTTTCGTTCATCTGTCTGCGTCGATTGAAACTCATCAAACAGCTGCGGGAGACGTTCGAGGACGAACGCCGCAAATTCCGGTGACGCTTTTCTATCGATGGAAATATCGAGCTTGCTCTTGCTCGCTTTGAGCTGGCCAAGTCGATGCCCGTTCGGCGTTTCCCAATCGTCGGACGATTGAGCGGCCGTTCGTGGTTTGACGTGCCTGAGAACCGCCTTGAACCGTTCCTCGGAGGGGAGGGCCTGCACTTCCGGCTCGGCGCTGATCTCGACTGCCTTGTCCAGATTACTGTCGACCTCGAGGTAGTCTGCGAGATCGACCCAGCTTCTGCGTCCGACACCAGGCGCCGGCCCGATAGACTCGATCAGCTCGGCCGGTATCCGCGCGACGACGGACAGCATCAGTGAGAGGTCTCCCTTCTGAACCGACAGCGCCGACATGATGGTTTCACGGGAGAAGCGAACCTTCAGCTGGTCGGCGAAGCGCGCCTTCTCAATATAGGACAGATCCTTCCGCTCGTTGTTTTCCTGGCCCTGAGCGATGACGAGCTCATCGTCGGAAAGGTTACGAACGATCGCCTTGACGGTGCGGCCGAGCTCAGTGAGAGCGCGAAGGCGCCGATGACCGAACGCGACCTGATAGCGGCCGGCTTCCTCCGGGTGAGGGCGCACCAGGATCGGGACTTGCTGGCCCTGTTCGCGGATCGAGGCAACGAGACCTGCGATATCGCCCGGCATACGATCGCGCACGAAAGACGGATCGATTTGCGAGACATCCATTTCGACCACGACCTGGCCTTCGGCCAGCCGCTTCTCGATCTCATCGGCCCTACGGCTTCGATCGTTGAGATCTCCCAGTGACTTGGTAACCGCCGACATCGGCTTCGTCTTTGAAAGAAGCGGACGTTCGAAGTCGACAGACGGTTCTGCTTCGACGGGATTTGCGATCGGCGGGAGTTTGGCGAAGATATCCTTTCGGCTCATGCTGCTCTACCCCATGCCTTCTTGATCAACGTCTCGATCTCGGCGTTGACATTGTTCATAGCCTCGAGGGCGCGATCATAGGTCGTTCGGGTGAACTGGCCGCGCTCGACTTCGAAAAGGGTCTGGTTCGTCAACCCGGCGTCCGAAATCGCTGTGCTCTTCAACATCGGATTGATCATGACATTCTCCGCAAACATCGACCGCAGAAAGGCAACCATCTGGTTTTGCGGCCCATCGGTCGGCTCGAAGCGGGTAATCAGATAACGCATCCACTTGTGGCGATCCTCTGCGCCCGAGGCTGCGATCTCGTCGAGAAGGTCGCTTGTCATCGAAAGGAACTGGTTCATCGACATGACGTCGAGCATCTGCGGATGAACCGTGATGAGCACCGATGTTGCAGCCGTCAGTGCCGACAGGGTCAGGAAGCCGAGCTGGGGAGGGCAGTCGATGACGACGACATCATAGTTCTCTTCCACTTGCGCGATCGCTGCCTGCACACGCGCAAAGAACAGCGTGTCGCCAGACTGACGCTTGAGCAATGCGCGGGGCGTATCGTGCTCGAATTCCATCAGCTCGAGATTGCCGGGCACGAGATGTAGGTCGGGAATATAGGTTGCGCGGACCACTTCGCTCATATGCCGCTGCTCATCGTCATAGCGAATGGCGCCATAGAGCGTTTCATTCTCACCGACGTGAAGCTCAGGCTGGTTGCCGAACAAGGCGGAAAGGGATGCCTGCGGGTCAAGGTCGATTGCGAGAACGCGGAAACCACGAAGGGCGAGATATTGAGACAGATGCGCCGACGTTGTCGTCTTGCCGGAACCGCCCTTGAAATTCATGACGGCGATCACCTGCAGTTCCTCGCCATCACGGCGATGCGGCAGATAACGGCCATTGGACCGGGAGCCCTGATCGAGATGACGGCGAAGTGCGGCGATATCATCGACCGAATACATCCGACGGCCACCGGCGCCCTGGGCGACGTTGAAATCCGGCATATCCGATGCCACGGTGCGCAGATAGCCTTCGGCCACACCAAGGAGCTTTGCCGCTTCTGACGGCGAGAAAGTGCGAATACCTTTGCGCGCATTCGGCGGAAAGATATTCGTGTGATGCGCTTGCAACTGCGCAGAAAGCGAGGAAGCGTGACGGGCAATCACGGATCTCAATCCGGGATTTTGAGAATTTTTCGCTTCTGCGGTCTCTGCCATGATGTTGCCTGTTCGCGTTATCTGCGGTTTTTCGCGAACCACTCGCCCAATTCCGCATACGGGCAATAAGGCCCGATTCCCGCCATATGGCAAGAAGAATAGGGTTAACAAAACCTTAGTGGCAGGTTCCGAGCCTACGGTCGCATCGTCTACCATCAGTGATAGCCCTTTGATATCAGCCGGTTACGCCGATCGAGGCAACGGCATGACTATCCGCGATTCTTGTTGATCTTTCCATCGCCGAGGCGCAGACCGCACAGATTTCAACCATTCCGATCCATCTTTATCTCTCCTTACCGGCGACTCACCTGTTACCACAGGGGCGAGCAGCTCCGATGCCCCTTTGGCGCCGCGCCGGCGCGAGCCGCATCAAGCCAACGCGCACGGGCATGGCGCGCGGACAGGACCATGATTGAACGCCGCGCCGACGCCAACTCGCAATTCTGCGAGTAGCCCCGGAACGGATGGTCGCCTTCCATCGAAGTCCTCCTCATCGCTTTGGGGGCTACTCGCATTTTTGCCAGTAGATCGGCAGATCGTTGCCATGCAGTTTCCCGCCAGTCGTCCACGGGAGAGCTACCCCATGCATGTCACGGCAATTACGAGGCCCGAAACGCAAGTTGACGTGGGTCTGATCGAGCAGATGCATGAGCTTCGCGCCGAAGTCTTTGGCGGCAGGCTGTCATGGAACGTCCATTGCTTCGACGGCATGGAGCGTGATGCCTTCGACGCTCTTAACCCGACCTACATTCTCGCAGTCACGACGGGACAGTGCGTCGTGGGATCGGCAAGACTACTCCCGGCGAACGGGCCGACCATGCTGCAGATGGTCTTTCCGCAGCTTCTGGAGAATGGGCATCTGAACTCCCATGAACGGATGATCGAGAGCTCACGCTTCTGCGTCAATACCCGCATCACCAAGGAGCGAGGGCCAGGCGCTCTAAATCTCGCGACGTTCATGATGTTCGCCGGCATCATCGAGTGGTGCTTCCTTAATGGCTATACCGACATCGCGACCGCGACCGATATCAAATTCGAACGAATCCTGCGTCGGGCCGGCTGGCCACTCAACCGGCTCGGAGACGTCGCCGTGATCGAGGAGAGCTCCTGTGTCGCCGGGCTTCTTTCGGCGGATCGCGCGATTTTCGAGCGGCTGCGCCCGGATTGTTATCGCTCCACCTACTCCCTCCGCGCACAGCAGGCGGCCTAGACTATGCCAGGACATAGCGATCGTGGCCTGTCCCGCCTCGTCAACAAGGTCCAGAGCGCCCTTGGCTACGAGCTCTGCCTCGTCCTCGAGGACCCGTTAGTGGTGGAGGTGATGCTCAATCCCGACGGGCGCCTGTTCGTCGAGCGCCTCGGGATTGGCATGAGTACTGCCGGGAATATGTCACGCGCGGCAGCCGAGACCATCATCGGCAGCGTCGCACATATCCTGGGTTCTGAGGCCAATGACGACAGGCCGATCGTATCGGGTGAACTGCCGATTGGTGGACACCGGTTCGAGGGGCTGTTGCCGCCGGTGGTCGCGGCGCCTTCCTTCACCATCCGCCGCCGCGCCTCCCATTCCATTCCGCTCGACGACTATGTTGCCCGGAAGGTCATGTCGGCCACTCAGGCTGGGATCATCCGCGGCGCAATCCGCGCGAGGTTGAACATGGTCGTCTCCGGCGGCACCGGCTCGGGAAAGACGACGCTTGCCAACGCAATTCTCTCCGAGATCGCCTCCATAATACCAGACGACCGGCTCGTCATACTTGAAGACACGGCTGAGATCCGCTGTTCGGGCGACAATCTCGTCTACCTTCGCACCAGCGACACCGTCGACATGTCGCGGCTATTGAAGAGCACGCTCAGGCTGCGTCCGGACCGCATCATCGTCGGCGAGGTCCGCGACGGGGCAGCCCTTACGCTTCTGAAAGCATGGAACACCGGCCATCCCGGCGGGGTGGCGACGATCCATTCGAATACCGCGCGCTCCGCCCTCAAGCGCCTGGAGCAATTGACCGCCGAGGCCAGTCAACGACCGATGGAAGATGTCATTGGCGATGCCGTCGACCTTGTCGTGTCGATCGAGCGAACGCCAAATGGCCGCAGGATTGGCGAAATCCTGAGGGTTCGCGGCTTTGCCGAGGGCCGATACCAGCTTGAACCCTTTGCAGAGGATCCTTGAGATGCAGCCTAAGTCCGCTTTGACGCTCAGTCCTTTCGTCATCGCAATGGTTTGCCTGTCTGCTCGAAACGCGATGGCAAGCTCACGCGGCAGTCTTCCCTGGGAGGGTCCGCTCGAACAGATCCAACAATCGATTACCGGTCCAGTGGCAGGCTATATTGCCCTGGCCGCGGTCGCGATCGCAGGCGGCATGCTGATCTTTGGCGGCGAGCTCAACGATTTCGCCCGTCGGCTGATGTACGTCGTTCTGGTTGCGGGCATTCTTCTCGGCGCGACCACGATCGTCGGGCTGTTTGGAGCAACCGGTGCATCGATCGGGCTCGAGACCGGTCGGCTCCTCCCCATCACCTCGCGGGGAGAGGAGGGAGGCAATGCATGAGCCCGTCCACGAGCTTCGGCGCAATCGTATCCATCGCGCACTATCTCGCCCCAACCTCTTGATGGGGGCCGATCGTGAGCTTGTCCTGATCACGGGTCTCGCCTGCGTCATTCTCATCTTCGTGGTGCTGACCATCTACTCCGCACTGCTCGGGGTGGTCCTCTGGTCGGCAGCAGTCGGATTGTTGCGTCTGATGGTCAAATCCGACCCGCTTATGCGGCGCGTCTATCTTCGCCACGTCTCCTACAGAAGCACCTACAAGGCAACGTCCTCGCCCTGGCGCCGATATTAAGAGGTAAGCATGGTCTCTCTGAAGTACTTCCGGGCGACGCGCCCCTCCTTCTCCGATCTCGTCCCCTATGCCGGCCTCGTCGATCGTGGCGTGCTCCTTTTGAAGGATGGAAGCCTGATGGCGGGCTGGTATTTCGCGGGGCCCGATTCCGAAAGCGCGACCAATTCCGAACGCAATGAACTGTCGCGTCAGATCAATGCCATTCTGTCGCGTCTTGGAAGCGGCTGGATGATCCAGGTCGAGGCCATTCGAGTTCCGACCTTCGACTATCCGGGGAGAGACCAATCCCACTTTCCCGATCCGGTCACGCGCGCCATCGACGATGAACGCAGGTCGCATTTCGAACGTGAACGCGGGCACTTCGAAAGCAAGCACGCACTGACATTGACTTACCGAGCACCGGAGCCAAAGAAGGCTGCGCTGTCGAAATATGTCTATCAGGACGAGGGGAGCCGGAAGGCGTCCCATGCCGACACCATGCTCGTCGTCTTCGGCAATGCGATCCGCGAAATCGAGCAGTATCTGGCCAGCACGCTCTCGATCAGGCGCATGCAAATGCAGGAGGTCCCGGAGAGGGGAGGGGAACGCAAAGGTCACTATGACGAACTCCTGCAGTTCATCCGCTTCTGCATCACGGGAGAGAACCATCCCGTTCGGCTTCCCGACATTCCCATGTATCTCGATTGGGTCGCAACCGCCGAATTCGAGCACGGACTGACGCCGAAGGTGGAAAGCCGTCATCTCGGCGTCGTCGCGATCGATGGCTTGCCCGCCGAAAGCTGGCCCGGGATCCTGAGTAGTCTCGATCTCATGTCGCTCTCCTATCGCTGGTCATCGCGCTTTATCTTTCTCGATGCCGAGGAGGCCCGCCAGAAGCTGGAGCGGACGCGCAAGAAATGGCAGCAGAAGGTGAGGCCCTTCTTTGATCAGCTGTTCCAGACGCAAAGCCGATCGATCGACCAGGACGCCTTGGCCATGGTGGTGGAGACGGAGGATGCAATTGCGCAGGCCGCGTCTCAACTCGTCGCCTATGGCTATTATACTCCTGTCGTCGTGCTGTTCGATCAAGACCGGAAAGCGCTGCAGGAGAAGGCCGAGGCTGTCCGACGGCTTATCCAGGCGGAGGGTTTTGGCGCGCGGATCGAGACGCTCAATGCAACCGAAGCCTATCTCGGCAGTCTGCCGGGCAATTGGTATAGCAATGTGCGAGAGCCGCTGATCAATACGAGCAATCTTGCCGATCTCGTTCCGCTGAACTCGGTCTGGTCAGGCAATCCACACGCACCCTGTCCCTTCTACCCCGAACACTCTCCGCCATTGATGCAGGTTGCGAGCGGCTCGACGCCCTTTCGCCTCAACCTCCATGTCGACGACGTCGGCCACACGCTGATTTTCGGACCGACCGGTTCGGGCAAGTCGACGCTGCTGGCGCTCATTGCCGCGCAGTTTCGGCGCTACGAGTACGCCCAGATTTTCGCCTTCGACAAGGGAAACTCGTTGCTACCCCTGACGTTGGCTTCAGGTGGCGACCATTATGAGATTGGCAACGAGCACCACAGGGCTTTGGCGTTTTGCCCACTCTTCGAGCTTGCGACCGAAGGCGACAGGGCATGGGCGACGGAGTGGATCGAGATGCTCATCGGCCTCCAGGGCGTCCAGGTGGCACCCGATCACCGCAATGCCATTTCCCGCCAGATCGGTCTGATGGCGTCGGCGGCCGGCCGCTCTCTGTCCGATTTCGTCAGCGGCGTGCAAATGCGCGAGATCAAGGACGCACTGCATCACTATACCGTCGACGGACCAATGGGTCAGTTGCTCGATGCCGAGGAAGATGGGCTGTCGCTTGGCGCCTTTCAGACGTTTGAGGTCGAAGAGTTGATGAACATGGGCGAGCGCAATCTCGTTCCGGTGCTCACCTATCTGTTCCGCCGTATCGAGAAGCGCCTCGACGGCTCCCCGAGCCTGATCCTGCTCGACGAGGCCTGGTTGATGCTTGGTCACCCGGTCTTCCGCAGCAAGGTCCGCGAATGGCTGAAGGTGCTGCGCAAGGCCAATTGCGCGGTGGTGCTTGCGACACAGTCGATTTCGGATGCCGAACGCTCCGGCATCGTCGATGTTCTGAAGGAATCCTGTCCGACGAAGATCTGCCTGCCGAATGGCGCCGCAAGAGAGCCGGGAACACGGGAATTCTACGAGCGGATCGGGTTCAACGAGCGACAGATCGAGATAGTCGCAAGCGCGATCCCGAAGCGCGAATATTATGTCACCTCCCCGGAAGGCAGGCGCCTCTTCGATATGGCGCTCGGGCCCGTGACGTTGAGCTTCGTCGGCGCCGCCGGCAAGGCAGATCTCAAGCGCGTGCGCGCGTTGCACTTAGAGCATGGCCATGACTGGCCGGTCCACTGGCTCCAGGAGAGGGGAATTGAGCATGCGACGGCATTGTTCAATGCGCACTAGTCTACTTACCATGCTTGCGGCAACAAGTTTGATCCTTTGCACGTCGCGCGGAGCCAACGCCGGTACCGCAACCGGTGCTGCAACGGAATGGACGCAAGTGCTGAACAATTCCGAGCTGGTCGCGCTCGTCGGCAAATCCGGCGAGCAGGTGACGAACCAGCTGACGCAAATCACCCAGCTTGCTGAGCAGATCCAGAACCAGCTGAAGATCTATCAGAACATGCTGCAGAACACGGCGCGATTACCCGATCGGATGTGGGGCGACGCCAAGGCGGATCTCGACAGGCTCCGCCGTCTCGTCAATCGGGGCGAGAGCATCTCCTTTTCGATGGGCAATTCCGACGATGTGCTCAGACAAAGGTTCAAGAGCTATGCCGAATTCAAGGCGGGTCTTCCGGATGGGGCAAGCTTTTCGTCGAATTACCAGACGTGGTCGGATACCAACCGCGAGACGATCGCCGCGTCGTTGCGGGCGGCGGGGCTGACGGCCGCCCAGTTCGACAGCGAAGAAAGTACGATGAGTGCGTTGCGCTCCCTGTCCGACACAGCGGACGGACAGATGAAAGCGCTCCAGGTCGGTCATGAGATCGCAGCGCAACAGGTCACCCAGATGCAGAAGCTTCGCGGCCTGGTGTCTCAACAGATGACGATGATGGGGACCTGGATGCAGGCCGAGCGGTCCGACAGGGATCTCGCCCAGGCGCGGCGCGAGCGGTTCTTCGATGCGGAAGTCAGACCCATCCCACAGGGGCAGAAGATGGCGCCGCGCTGGCGATGAGCGCCGCCGCCGTCACAATCAGCCGCAGAGCATCAAAGAACAAGGAGAGCAGCTCCATGCAGAAGGGCAGCCTTGAAAAGACGATCGCCGTTGCGGCGCTTGTGTTTATTCTGTTTGCCCAACCTCTCCTGGCGCAGCAGGGTCAGGTGCTGACCGAACTTGAGAACCAGATCTCTGTTGCCACGAAAGGGTGGGAAACGACCGTCTCTGAGGCGGCACGATCGCTCTTCTGGATCCTGGCTGCGATTGAGGTCGGGATCGCAGCCGTTTGGCTGGCAATTCAGGCGGCCTCGCTCGACAGCTGGTTTGCCGAGCTCGTCCGACGCATCATGTTTATCGGCTTCTTCGCCTTCGTGCTCGATCAGGGACCGACGTTTGCGCGCGCGGTCGTCGACAGCCTGTTCCAGATCGGCGCCGGCAGCGGAACGGCCTCGCCGGCGGAGATCTTCGATGCCGGGATCCGCGTTGCCTCGCAAATGTCCACGAAGGCCAAGTTCGGCGTATTCGAGGACAATGCGCTTGCAATTGCCGCCGTTCTTGCCATGGCCGTCGTCGTCATCTGCTTTTCGCTGGTTGCGGCGATCTTCGTCTCCGTGATGGCGGAGATGTATGTCGGCCTCCTCGCTGGCATGATCATGCTCGGTCTCGGCGGCTCGTCCTACACCAAGGACTTTGCAATCCGCTACCTGGTCTATGCGTTCAGCGTCGGCATGAAGCTGATGGCGCTCGTCATGATCGCCAAGCTCGGATCCGAGGTGCTGCTTGGCCTTGCCCAGGCGTCCACGGCAGAATCCGAGCAGTTCGTTTCAACACTTGCGATCGCCGGAATTTCCGTCGTCGTATTCATCATTGCCATCTACGTCCCGAACATCGTTCAGGGCGTCGTACAGGGCGCATCGGTGAGCGGAGGCATGGAAGCGATCGGGGCCGGGGCGCAGGCGGCGTCGTTTGCCGCAGGTGCTGCCTTTCTAGCGACCGGTGCGGCGGGGGCGGGATTTGCGGCAGCGCAGGCAGCACGCGCCTCCGGGTCGTCGGTGGCTGGGGCCGCACTTCGCGGCGTCGGTGCCGGCGTCGTTTCGGCCGCAACTGCCTCGGCCTCGGCGGCCAAGGAGAAGGCGATCGGCTCTCCTGGCGCCTATGCGGGCTCGCTGCTCGGATTGGCAAACGCCAAACTCGATGAGAGCCGCACCGATCAATCTGGGCAGAAGCCGCCACCGGAGCGAAACAACAAGCCATGACGAAGTCAAGGGAGAGACGCATGCCGACCAAACGCGCCCCGGAAAACCCTTATCTTGCAGCGCGGCAGGAATGGACGGAACGGTATGGATCCTATGTCCGGGCCGCAACTGCCTGGCGGATCATCGGCATTTTGGGTCTGTCGATGGCAACGATCGGCTTTGGCTATGCCTTGTCCGTGAGTACGCAGGTCAAGCTTGTCCCCTACATCGTCGAGGTCGACAAGCTCGGCAGCATGGTGACAGCAGGCTTTCCCGAGCAAATCGAATATGCGGATCTCAGGGTCGTGCGTGCGACACTCGGCAACTTCGTCGCAAGCTTCCGTTCGATCACGCCCGACGCGGTCGTTCAGAAACAATATATCGACAGAACCTATGCGCTTCTTCGCACCTCCGACCCATCAACGGAGAAGGTCAATGCGTGGTTTCGCGGTAATTCTCCTTTCGAGAAGGCGAAATCGGCAACGGTCGCGATCGAGGTCAACAACATCGTCGCCCTTTCCAATCGCACCTACCAGATCGACTGGACGGAATATGAGCGCGACCGCCGCGGCAAGGAAACCGGCACACGCCGCTTTCGCGGCATCGCCACGGTTGCAATGACCGCACCGCAGGACGAGGCCACCATCCGGCTCAACCCGATCGGTCTCTACGTCCGCGACTTCGACTGGACCGCGCAGCTTTAGGGGTAGGGAGCACCTTCAATGCGTATCATCGAACTTTTTGCGGCCGCCGGCTGCATGATTGCAATTGCCGGAACGCACAGCGCCGCGGCGCAGAGTATGACGGTCGATGAAGCCAAGGGGACGGCGATATCCAGGTCCTGGAGAGGCGGGACGGGCATTGTCACGAAAGGCGCGGACGGCAAAGTCATCTTCCTGTTTGGACAGACGCAGCCGTCCGTCGTCTGCTCGCCACTGCAGGTCTGCGACATCGAGCTTCAAGGCGGCGAAATCGTTCGCGACGTCCTCGTCGGCGACACCGTCCGCTGGAAGGTCGAACCCGCCACGTCCGGCGCTGTCGGCGGCCAGGCGATCCATCTGATCGTCAAGCCCGCAGAGCCCGGTCTCGTCACCTCGATGGTGGTGACGACATCGAGGCGGACCTATCATGTTCAGCTAAAGTCCCATCCAAGCCAGTACATGGCCCGGGTCGCCTTCGAATATCCCGAAGACGCCCGGACGAAGCTTGCCGACATCAATGCGCGCCTCGACGCAGGGGGATTGCCCGGGTCGGCACCCGAACGGCTGAGTTTTTCCTATTCGGTCAGCGGCGATGCGTCGTGGCGGCCGAAGCGGGTCTATTCGGATGGGGCGAAGACCTACATCCAGTTTCCGGACTCAATCTCCGGAAAGGATGCACCGGTGCTGTTCATCGTCTCGGGCGGCCAGAACCGCATCGTCAACTATCGCATGAAGAACAGTATGATGATCGTCGACTATGTCGTGGACAAGGCAATCCTCGTCTCCGGTGTAGGCTGGCATCAGCAGAAGGTCACCATCCGGCGGGGAGGGTGACCCATGTGGAGAACACTACTCCCGTTGTTCTTCTCCGTCCTTTTGTCAGGCTGCCAAACCTCCACAGATGGATCTATTGCAAGCCCGGAGACGAAGGCAGTCACTGGGCGGGCGGCAAGCGCCATTGCCGGCGACATGGCCGCTCGGCTCGCAGAGCAGATCGGAGGCGCCGGCAAGACGGTCGTGATGCTGGACGATGGACCGACGGAGATCGCCACGGCCCTCGAAGCCGCGCTGAAGGGCTGGGGTTTTTCGGTCGTCTCGAACCAGAAGGATCCGAAGGCGGCAAAGCCGGTAAGGCTTGGATGGTCGATCGATGAAGTGGACGGCCAGGTCCTCGCGCGGCTTTGGACACCATCGATTGCGCTTGGCCGGACATACCGGCTGACGACAGCAGGTGCCGAACCGGCAAGCCCCCTGTCGGTGCTGCGCCGTAATTAGGGAGAACAATCCGGATGCAGCCCCTCCAGCTCTCTCCCGCCGAACCTGGCCAGGGTCAGGCCGAAATGCGCCGCCTCAACCGCCTGCCGATCGCTATAGCGATCCTAGCGATTGTTCTGGTTCTCGGCGTCATCGTCATTGGCCTGTCCTGGCGCGGGTTCTCATTTAATCGCGGCGACCCCATCGACGGAGCCAATGATGCACCCGCGACCACCTTTGCCGACCAGCTCAAACGTGGAATTGCCAATGGGATTATCGGCGATACGGCTGAGCGCGAACCGTTCCAGCCAACACCTGCACCCGAACGGACCAGCGACAGGCTCCCGCCAACCGGTGAGGGCCGCCGCCCCGAGGAAGAGCCGAGGCAGCCAAGGCTTGAGAGCGAGGCGGAATGGAAGGCTCGGTTGAGGCGGGAACAGGAAGAGCAATATCTGCGTGAGGCCCAACGTCAGAGGATGGCGCGGCTGCAGGCGCATTCGACCGCGCTTGATTCCCCCTTGAAGGTGGAGATTGCAGCCGCCGGCAAGTCTGCGGCAACGGCAACCGACAAGCACGACGCGGCAGCACCCTCGAACGGAATTTCGGACCTTTATTCAGCCGCATTGAAATCGGGGCTTGCCGGGCAGACTATCGATCCGAACGGCCAGGCGGCCAAGGAGGGTTTCTTCAATCAGGATATCAGGGCGCTCGGCTATCTGCCGAACCAGCTCGTCCGCCAGATCTCGCTCTTCGAGCTCAAGCGCGGCTCGGTCATTCCGGCGACGATGATCACTGGCCTCAACTCGGACCTTCCCGGCCGCATCACGGCCCAGGTCCGGCAGAACGTCTTTGACAGCGCAACGGGCCGCAGGCTTCTAATCCCCCAGGGTGCAAAACTGTTCGGGCGCTATGATTCGAAAGTATCCTTCGGACAGGAGCGTGTCCTCGTTGTCTGGACCGACCTGATATTTCCGAACGGATCAACCCTGCAGATCGGGGGAATGGCGGGCGCCGAGGCCGAAGGCTATGGCGGCTTTAACGACGAGGTCGACCGTCATCTCTGGCGGACCTTTGGTTCGGCGGCGCTCGTCGCCCTTATCGGAACCGGGATCGATATGTCCATGCCGGACGGCTCGACGCGCGGAGGGCGGGAGAATGCCTCGGATGCGGCCAGGCGAAACTTTGCTGAAAGTTTTGGACGTGTTGCGGAGCAAACGATTTCCAAGAACCTCAACGTTCAACCGACCCTTCACATTCGCCCTGGCTACGAGTTCAACGTCCTTGTCGATCAGGACATCGTCTTCCCGGGGACCTATGCCCAGTAAAGAGCAACGCTGCGTAATCTTGTGACATAGCCCCGTCAGACTAAGGTGCAATATGCTGATTGAGTGATGTTTAACATACTCGTCGTGCGATCAAGCCGCCGAATGGCTCTTCGGCTGCCATGCCGAGGCTACATTCATCCCATTCACTCACAGGAGAGTTCCAATTGAACCGATGGCTGTTGCGACTGACCGAACAGATCTCCCTTGCGCACAATGAAATTGCGATCAAGGAAACGCTTCAGAGGATCACCAATCAGGCGGGCTTCGACCACTATGCCTATCTGAGTTTGCAGGGAGAAACCGAAAAGGCGATCTCGACCTATCCGGAAGAGTGGCAGGATCGATATTTCGAGAGATCCTATGCGCGTATCGATCCCGTCATTCTCAGCGCCCGAAGTGGGCAAGAGGCCTTCTCATGGTCAAATGCATCAACGAGAAGGCAGAACAAGGATCGCCGAGCCTTTTTTGGCGAAGCGGCGGAATTCGGCATACGCTCCGGGATAACAATCCCGATAAAGTTCGGATTTGCCCGAATGGCCATGCTGACCTTCGCGTCGAGCCGAGCCGATTCCGGCGACGCTCAAAGCCTTGATCCGGTGCTCGCAGCCGCCGCCGCCTGCCACGTCCATTCCCGCGTCGAACTGGTCGGGATCAAACCCACCAATCATACGCCCATTCGGCTGCGAGCCGATGAACTGACCTGCCTTCGCTGGTCGTCCGAGGGCAAAAGCATGCGTGCTATCGCCACCATCGAAGACTTTAAATATTCGAACGTCGCTTTCTTTCTGCGCAATGCGAAACGAGCGCTCGGAGCAGCCACGCTTCCCCAGGCAACTGCACTTGCCAAGGAGTTCGGGCTGATATGACGTGAGTGCCGCGGGGAGAAGTGGCGAACCTCCCCGACCCCACGCCGGCAAAGGACGCGGAAACCGCAACTTGATCCTTCATATATGGCTCTATCGTTGATCACCACTTTGAAAGGTCCGGCGGTGCGGCTGATTGAACGTCGACAATGAGCACTAGCCCCGTCACTACCGCGTGGCGTCGGCGGTGACAGGGCCGTCACCGGCACCTGGGGGCGATGACGGCGAGCAGCAACCCAATAACAGACGAACATGACCATTTCGACGGTCATCTACTTGTTAACGTGTGGATATGATAGACTTTCGAGGTTCGTTCGACGGCCACCAGGCCTGGGAAAGCCATGTAATTCGTCAAAGCCGAGCAATCCGATCTCGACCGCATTCTGGTCTGGCTGGAGTCTGAGGAGGAGATGCATCGGTCGGGCAATGGCGACACGCTGTCGGGCGATCTCGCCACATCGGCCAATGCCGCCTCCAATATCGGACCGACCGCTTACGATGTTGCCATGACACGGCAATTCTATAAAACGTTGGGGCAGATGGGAGCAAACATTCCATATCGACGTAGAACTTCGCAATTCGTTTGATGAAGAGCACCAAGGGAAAAGACGAGCACAATGACGAGTTTTTTGGAAAAGTGGTCCGCCAAGAAGTCCGACAAGCCGAAAGCCGGCACGCGCAACGCAGTCGAGACCTTCCGCGCCAGGGTGGCTGAGCAGAAGGCCTATCTGGCCGAGTTCGAGAGTGACGTCGCCGCCTTCAACAAGTGGCGCTCGACCTGGTTTCAGCGCGCGCCCGGCGGCTTCGGCGTGACGATCAGCCGGGACTCGATCGATGCGGGGCAGGGGCTGAACTATGTCGTGGTGGAAACCACGGTACAAGTAGCAGAGTTTTTGGACGACCTTCTCCAGCATGCCAACAACGACGTTTCGTTTCAGAAGGCGCTCGAGGAAAATCGCTCGCGCCGGGCAGCACTTCTGAACACCGCCAAGGCAAAGACCAAAGCGCCGGCGGTGAAGGCCGCGGCGCGCAAGCCGGCACTCGCGAAGGCAACGGAAGCAAAACCGGTATCGGGAGAGGTAGCCGCTGAGAAGCCGAAGCGTGGCCGCAAACCAAAGGCATAAGACATCGGGCAATAGGAGGCCTGCGGTTGCAGGCCTCTCTCCGAACGCGTCACAAGCTCGTCAATCGATCCAAGGATAAGCCGCGGACCCGGAAGACCCAAACTTGCCAATGGAAACGGCGCTTGGCCCGGCCAAGCGTGGGGACTAGGCCGATCTCATTCAGGCTCATCCTCCAACGATATCCCGTCAGGATGACCTGTCGCCTGCCACGAGCGTGTCGGTCACAACCACATTCGCATGACCTCGATCCGGATCATCGGCTGGCGCAACGCCGCATCAAGCTATCTTGGCTGCTTTCGAGGCGCCGTTCAGATCGCCGATCCCGATGAGATCGCCAAGGATCAAGCGCAGTTCCGGCCAAGGGCTTTCGCCCGGACTGGTGCCCGGGTCTTCCCATTCGATAAGAGCGTGCAGCTTGGCAACTACGCCTGCGATCGTCCGGGCAGGGACCATCCAGAGGCATCTCGCAGCCTCGAGTTCCGCGTGCATGGCCTCCAATTCCTCCTGATGCGCCCGGCTGTAGCTGATCTGATCGTTGGCCGCCTTGCGTTCCCCTGGAGCGCTCCCTGCCGTCGCCAAGAGCAGAATTTCAAACTCCCTCTGTTTGACGGCCAGACCCTCGCGCCTCTCATGCAGGGCAAACCATTTACTCCACAGCGCCAGAGCCGAATCAGCGCGCGGTTCCGCACCGTTCGCGACTATGTGACGTTGCATGATTATTGATAAAGTTCTGCTATTCTCAGAATCAGCCATGATCCGAGCTCCGAACAGCTTAATTGTGGTTAGGCAGCATTGCGCGTTCGCTCACGCTGGATGCGAACGCGAGCCGTCTGATTTCAACTTTTGCGGAGACGAAGCTTCGCATTGAACCAATGAGTATCATGTGAACGAAAAACGTTCAATAAGAAAATGGAAAATATGGACGATATAATGGGAGCTCAAATCCGCGCTGCGAGGGCGTTGGTCCGTTGGACCGCAGCAGATCTAGCGAACGCGGCACGTGTCGGGATCTCGACCGTACGTCGGGCGGAGACCGAGGATGGAGTGCCACCGATCACCGTAGCCAACCTAAATGCGATCAGAATGGCGTTGGAAGCTGTTGGAGTAGAATTCACTCCTAGAAACGGCGGCGGCGTAGGTGTCCGATTTAGGCAGCCGAATGCGATATCGTCGGTCAAACCAGAAGAGGCTTCTTGAAGGCCGCGGGATTCGTTAGTTAGTTTCGTTCAAGCGAACGATCGACAAGGAACCACCGATCTTTTGGTGGGCAATCTGGTCGGTAATTGCTCATGATGTTGGGGCAACAGAAAAGTGCACAATCGCTCACACTGAAATTCGCGATCGATGAATATCCGCCTGAATAATGGATGCCCTTGCCATGGCTATTATAGCCGCCGACGCGATGACTGTGCTTGCGGTTTCTCGCGTCGGCGGGTGCCGAAATTACGAGGCGGGAAACAGCGAGCAGTGAAGACATGCTAAAAAAGTTTGGCAATTTTCATAGGGCGCCCCTTACGGTTGCTTTCAAGTGAAAATTCACCCTGTAGCCTGTGAAGGACCCTCCACCAGTCGCCGATTAGATTTTTAGCACTGCAAAAGAGCATCAGCCCGAAGGAGACGCCGCAGCGTCAACCGCGCTCGCTTCTGCCTAAGCCCGCTCCTGTTTCGCCCGCATCATACGTTCACATAGCGCCGCCAGTTATGTTCTTCCTTGAAACCGAGAACCTCTCGGATCTTTCGATTCCACAAAAGACCCTCGAACTCACCGATCTCGCGCGTAAATGGAACATTGGGAAAGTGCTTGGTCGCAAGTTCGCGCGAGGGCGTATTGGCCGATACCGTATCATTCGCTGCATTGAACACTTGAAAGCCGAGCCCGCTCTTTTCAATGCAGAGATGGACGATCTGGCCGAGGTCGCGAGCGTCGATGTAGCTCCAGGCGATCCGCTTGCGGATGCTGCTATCGGCGAAGTAGCTGGGGAAACGCTCATATTCGTGCGGCTCTATGACGTTCCCGATGCGCAGGGCGTAGACATCGATGCCGAAGCGCTCGGCAAAAGCACGAGCCGTCTTCTCGTTTACGACCTTGGAGAGGCCATAGGAATCCATCGGATTGACGTCATAGTCTTCTTCGAGCGGGAATTGATGAAAATCGCGATGTCCCTCGGCAAAACAGACGCCATATGTTGTCTCGCTTGAGGCAATGATGATCTTCTTTATGCCGAGCTTTGCCGCCGCCTCGATGACATTGTAGGTGCTCATCGTATTGATGCGAAACGTCTCATTATCGGGCTTGATCAGGATGCGCGGAATAGCTGCGAAATGCACGACGGCATCAAAAGGCTGGGTGCCCTTGCCGTGGTCAAGATCGGGAAAATCACGATGCATGGTCAAGGCGTTGTAAACTTGACCGGCGTCCGTCACATCGGCTTGAAGATTGGTGACGCCCGGACTGTCCAGCGGCACGAGGTCGACATTGTGGACCTCATAGCCGGCATCGACCAACCAGGGAACCGCGTGGCGACCGGCCTTGCCGCTTCCGCCGGTAAACAAAATGCGCTTCGCCATGAAATCCCTCCCTCTGACATCGACCGTTACATAGGTCTTCCGTCCTGTTTCGCAAGATATTCGCTGTCCACCTGCCGTCGACTGGAACCGAGATCAACGTAAAACATGTAACGTAGAAGGCGGCTTGGCTTTTCATTGCAGCCAAACATCCGCTGTTCGAAAGCCCGGGCAAGAAACCTGCCGGAGTTTCCCGCTATTTCCCCTCGATCCGGGAGAGATCGATCCGCATTTCGGCCGTGCCAAAATCATTCGACTTGGGGGACCGTTTCGAGTCGCCACTGTCGGGCGGCCTAATGCCTGCATCCCCATCCCGCTCCGTTGATCGCGGCTCTTCGGACTTCATGGCTCGTCCAGGATCGGGCGCGCGAAATATATTGACACCCTCGAACTCGCCCATCTTCCACGCATAGATGGCATCCCCGAGGATTTGCGGTTCAACCTCGCTGCTTTTCGGGTTCCCATACCATTTGGCGACGATCCGCAGGACCTTGGCAAAGATTGCCGTCCCGCTTTTCAGGTTCAAACAGGGATCGAAGAGATCGGGTTTCAGATCCGAGCGATCAGTCACGCCGATGCCGGCGGGAACCTGCGTCAAACCTATGCGAACAATGGCACTACCTGCATATTGCCTGACGATCGCAATCGCTGCCTCCGATGTCGCCGCCTTCGGCGTGAGGATCGTCCTTCCGCCTTGCCTGACCGTGACAGCAAGCGGGTCGGCAGAGCCGGCGGCCTCGACGAAGCGTTCGACGATTGCCGAGCTCAGCGTGGGATCGGCGCATTCCTTGATCAGTGCTGCATCGAGCATGGCGGCTCCAATATGATCAGATGTTGAAGGAAAAGACGAGCGGCTTCGAAAACAGCTTCGCCCAGGCGATCGCATTGGCCCGCTGGATCGCGACAATCGACGTACCGCCGGTCCACCAGCCATTTCCAACCGCGACGATGAGATCGGGATCGTTAAGCATCGACTGCAAGATCGGCCAGACAAGCAACTGTTCATAGCAGATCAGCGGCGCGACCCGATTGGCACTGACTGTCACGACCGGATTTGCAAAGAAATATGCCTGAGCACTGTCGCGCGCTCCCGACCACGAGCGCCATGGCTGCCACATCGATCCGGGGACGGGCATGCGCTCGCGATAGAGGACCTTGCCGCCTGCGGCCGACACCTCGACCAGGACATTGTCATATCCGCCCGGGTCGGCGACCAGGGCGCCAGCGACCACGGTGACATTCGTTCCCTGAAGGCCTGCGATCCATGTACGCTCCGTGGTTGGCGTCCAGAACCCCAACGCGGCCTCCGGTAGCACGACGACAGTTTTGACGTGCGGACTGGCCCCTCTCACCGTTGCGATGAGATCACGATGGCGCGAAAGGCTGCCATCACGACCGAGTGATTGGTGAAGCTCAAGGTCGACACCGCGCCAGCCATCGGGTAATGCGGGCTCGGTCCACGAGGCGGCGGACCAGAGCCAGAAGCCCGCAAGGCTTATGGCGACAGCCGGCCAAAGGCGGGTCACGAGGCCTGCCAGGCCGGCTGTCATGACAAGCAGACCCCACCAGCCCCATGCTGGATACAGCACGCCAGCTGCCGTGAGCGGATGCGCCCAGCCGGTGATACCGAAGGGAGGAACGGCCATGGCGATCATCGCCGCGAGATAGCGAACGGGACGCCGGCTAGAGTGAGGCGTCCAGGCGAAAGCATGCACGCTGACGAAGCTCGCGCAAGCGCAGAACCAAAGCATCACGCCGGGAAGGAAATCTGTAGCGTAGTAATTCGCGACGCCTTGCGGGAGCCCGCGCGACGCGGCCAGGAAATAGGAGGAGGCGACGATGGCCGCTATTAGTCTCGTCGGCGCGAGTGACCATAGGACCGGAAATGCCGTAGCGATCGGAAGCAGCAGGACGTCGCCGCCCCAGGCGGCGGTTCCAGCGACAATTGCCGCTAGAACCAATAGTGGCTTGAAGAGGATGTCACGGCGCATCAGTCAAAATCTTCTGCGCCAGACCCAGGATTCCCGAGACGGGCAGAGGCCCGAAGTAACGAGAATCGTAGGAACCCGGATAGGACGAATGGACGAAGACGCTGCCGGTCGGAACTGTACCGCTTCGGCCGGGCTCGATCCGGCGACCACTGCCGTCGAATGGATTGACATCGGATGAGGCGAGCGCCTGGCCGTCGATGGTCACGATGCTGCCGATGTCGACTCGTTGGCCCGCCACCGCGACGACCCGCTTGATCAATGGCGCCAAACCGCCCTGGCACGGACCGGAACGAAAATATCCGCGTGCCTTCGCCTCGCGCGTCTCGGCCGATGGCAGCGGGCAAATAAACACCAGGTCTCCGACCGATGCGGGTCGATGAAGCGGCACGATCCGCCACAGGCCCATTGGCTCGCTCGGCGTCAGATTGATCCGGTAGCCGCGCCAATAGGCTGCTGCCACAAAGAGGCAGGCCGCGGCAACGGTAGCCCATAGAAGCCAGGGGAATGCTGATGGGGCAGGGGCAGGAGGCGTCGGAGATGGATCCGGTTTCATTTCAGCGATAGACCTCGTGTCTTTGCTTGGCGCGCGCTCTCCGCCTCGCGCGATGTCATCGCGCCGTTCAGGTGCCGATCAAGCTGCTGCACCGTCCGCATCGTGTCCCAGGCGGTTCGGATCTCGTCCCTTTGTCCTGCCGACATCCCGGCGGTGACGGTCTCCAAGACGGGGCCTTTGGCCTGTCTCGCTGCCTCTCGTAGGAATGTGCGCTCACCGAAGCGGGCGGAAACGGCCTTTGCAAAACCTTCGAGTTCGGCCTTTACCATCCTGTCGGAAAGCGCGTATTCAAGCCCCGCCGGAAGGTCGTTTCGGTCGATCGCGTCGCGAAGGCGTTCGAGCGCAAGTCTCGCATTGGCAGAGAGCGCCGGGATCTCGATCGTGGCCTGCGCACGCGTGTGTCGCTCCTCGGCCTCATATTTTTGCGTGGCATCGGCTCGCGACGCTACGAAGCGCTCAAGCGAGCGGGCAAGAGCGGGGACATTGGCAAGCGCCGCATCGCGATCCCGCCTATCGCCCGTCACCGCAAACAGGCCCGTTTGCCCCTTCAGCATTCCGAAGGATTGAGCCTCGTTGACGATTCTGAAGATCGTCGCGGCCGCCACTGTCCGGTCCTGCAGCATCGCATCGACATCAACGGCGCGAAAGGCTGCCTCCGGCCTGGCATAGACGAGACGGAAGCGCATGGAGACCTCTTCCCATTGCCTTTGCAGCGTAGGGTCGTTGGCGAGTTTGTCCTCGATCGCCTGTTCGACCGACTGAGCCCATGTCGTAATGCCAGGCACCATGGGCTTTACTCGCTTGTTTGCTTGCGCGTCCAATGACGGCGACTGTGATTTCGAAAGGCCGAGTCTGGCTCCAGTCGCGACAAGCCGGGCGGCAAGATCGGCGACCGCCTGGCGCTGCCGCATCATCCAGTCCAGCCGATCACGCATGAGCGTGCGTGCAACATTGACGAGATGAAGGCCTCGCAGCTCGGCAAAACGCAAAGCCTGCCGATAGGCGCTGCCGCCGGCATAATCGAGGGTCGTTTCCTTCGCATTCCTCCGTGACAAGATCTGTTCAAGACCGCCGGCACCCGCGAAGGAGCGTTCGCCGAAATAGACGGCGAGGTCCTCGCGATGGCGGGTCATCGCCACATAGGCAAGATGCCGGTCGAGCGAGAGCGATGCCAGCACCCAGACGCGGTCGACGGTCGCGCCCTGGCTTTTGTGAATCGTCGTGGCATAACCGTGGTCGACATTGTTGTAGAAGCGCTGCTCCACCGTCACCCGGCGGCGATGATCGCCGGAATTGAGCTCGGCGACCAGCCGGCCATCCCGCACTTCAACCACCCTGGCCAGCATGCCGTTCTTGACGCCGAGCGACGCCTCGTTCCTGAGGAATAGGATCTGGTCGCCGGTGGCGAAGCGACGCGGACCATCGGCGGTCTTGAATGCAAAGCCTTCCGAAATAAACCCGCGGGCGATCAGTTGTTCGCGGGCCAATTCATTCAGCGCACGAACGTCCCGGCGCAGATGCGCGAGGATGAGATCGGTCCTTTCGGGATCATACGCTCCGATCCAGTCGGCGATCAGAGTGGAGATTGCCTCAGCCTTGTATTCCGACCCCAATATCCTGCCATTGGCCCCATAGGCAGAAATCGCCTTGCCGACATGGCCGCGGGCAAGATCAAGCGATGCCACGCGCATCCATGCCTCGCGCTGACGGTAGATCGTCTCCAGTTCCGCATAACCGATCCGATCGGCAATCGCCCGAAACGCGGCGCCCGCTTCTATCGGCTGCAGCTGTTCGGGGTCGCCGATCAGAACGAGCTTCGCGCCTGTACGCGTAACCCTGTCGACGAAGGACGCCATCTGCCGGGACGCCACCATTCCGGCCTCGTCGAGAACGAAGATCGTCTTGGCGTCGAGCCGGTCACGGCCTTCACTCCAACGCAGCTCCCAGGACGACAGGGTGCGGGAGGGAATGCCCGCTTCCCGTTCCAGCCCTTCCGCCGCCTTGCCGGCAAGGGCGCCTCCGACGACGCGGTAACCGGCCGCCTCCCATGCCTCGCGCGCTGCCTTCATCATGACGGTCTTGCCGGCGCCCGCCCGGCCGATCACCGCCGCAATCCGACCGGATCCGGCGACATGGGCAATCGCCGTCTGCTGTTCGTCCGAAAGCTGCCTATGGCGTGAGGCGACCGTCTGCAGTATGTCCTGGCGGATGCCGTGCGACGATTGCCTTGACAGCCAGATCGCCTGATTGGCCATCTGCGTCTCCAGACGCAACAGGGCACGGGTCGTATATTTCGCGGGCGACCGGATGCCGGTTTCGAAGTCGATCCGCTCGCGGCCGAGACGCAATGCCTGCGGGCTCTGCAGGATGCGTGCCATCAGTTCGCGAAACAGCTTTGCGTCGTCGACATAGCGGGCAAGCACCTTGGCAATATCCCTCTCGTCAAAGACGCTCCTCTCACGCGTGATCAGGTCGAGAACGATATCCGGGTGGCTGCAGATGCGTCTTGCATTCTCAGTCCGGCACGCTTCCTGGGCAGCGACGCGATCGAGCGGGGCCGCATGGTCAACCGTTTCCGACTTGCGCTGGATCGCCTTCGTTCCGACGCCGAGGTGAATGGTAGGCTTAAGGTCGATGCCCTGCGTCTTAAACGAGCGCCCGTCGACACGAAGGTCAACACCGGCCAGCGACAGGTGGTGGTTCTGATTGGCAAACCAGCCGTCGCGCAAGGCGGTAAATTCGCCCGCTCCGCCGGCCCAAAGCTCATAGACGATCTTGCCGGCATCATTTCTGACCGGCGTCCCGCCTGCCCGCATCAGCGCGCGCTTCTTCGGACCGAAGCCCGTCTCGATGAGCGGCCGCAGCGTCGTCATCAGATGGACATGCGGATTGCCCGGCGCATCATGAAACACCCAATCGGCCACCATGCCCTTGGCGGTGAGGTGCTGTTCGACGAAGTCGCGCACAAGCGCAATGTTCTGCTCCGCGGTCAACTCGCGGGGAAGCGCGATCGTCATGTCCTTGGCAAGCTGCGCATCCGAACGCGCCTCGAAGAGCTCGACCTTGTTCCAGAATGCCTCAGAGGCGCCGGATATCGAGTGATCGGCGATCATCCGCCGCAGCCATTCCGGCGCGTCAGCCGGAATAGCGAACTCCTCGTGCCGGAGGCCCTGCTTTCTCGAATAGTCGACCGTTCGCGCTTCGCGCTCATACTCCATCCTGGCGCAGTGCCGGTAAGCGGCCGACAAAACGGCGCTGCGGCCCGAGCCGCGGGCGACGATGCTGACGGAGAAATGCGGAACGGCCACGGCGGTGAAACTCCCCGGAACTAACAAATTCAATGCATTCATCGAAGCGGCGGCCCCGCCAGGGCAATCGGGAAGACGTCGCCTCAGCGACGTATAATTGCGCCCTTGGATCCGCTCCTTCGGAACGGCCGGGATGATGCTGAATGGCGTTGGCTTCGCCAACTCGCATTTCTGTCAGTGGATCACCGCGCCGATCTCGCCGACCTTTGTGCCGACTTCCATGCGAGACGAGATGACGGGAGCAACCGGAATGAAGAAACCATCGGCAAGGATCCGCGACGAGATCACAAGACTGCAGGAGCAGTTGAAGCAGGCGGAAACGCGGGAGGCCGAGCGCATCGGCCGGCTGGCGCTGAAGGCCGGCCTTGGCGACATCGAGCTGGATGAGGCCCTGTTGATCGCCGCCTTCGAAGAGCTTGCGATGCGCTTTCGTCGCCATGTCCAACCGGGATTGTCGACAGAAGTGCAGCCCTCCCGAAGCGAGAGCGGCCGGCAGGATGAGACGGTCACGCCTGGCGCGGCTGGCCGGAACGCTACAGAGGCTTGAGCGGATGGCACGCAATGCAAGCCTGGAGGCACGCAAGAGAGACACGCGCGAAAAAATCGAGCTTGGCGGCCTGATCGTCAAGGCGGGTCTGCGCTACGAGAAGCGTGCCTTGCTTTTTGCCGCACTCGTCGAATTGAAAGAGAAGCTGTCAGACGATGACAAGGAGCGCGCGCGACTGATATCCAAGGGCGCGGACGCCTTCCGCCACAACGATGACTAGGCTTGCGCTCCTTTCAATACCATTGATCGCAATGCTAGCGGCGGTGTTCGGCCTTTCCGGCATGGAGCACTCGGTGGCAGCTTTTGGCAGTACCGAGGCCGCAAGACGGTTGCTCGGACGAGCCGCCATCGCGTTTCCCTACGTTGTAGCCGCTGGTATCGGGATCACGTTTCTTCTGGCAAGTGCCGGTTCGGCCAGGGTCAAGGCAGCGGGATGGGGCGTTGCCGCAGGCGGCTTGATCACGGCAGCGATTGCGGCCATCCGCGAGACAATGCGTCTTGTTGCGATCGCAGTTCCGCCATCGCACGGACAATCGAGCTATGCCTATATCGATGCAGCCACCTTGATCGGTGCGGCCCTCACTGCTCTGACCTCGGCCTACGGATTGCGCGTGGCGATGATCGGCAATGCAGCCTTTCGACGACCCCACGCGAAGCGGATCCGCGGCCGGCGCGCTATTCACGGCTCGGCCGAGTGGATGCGGATCGCAGACGCCGGGCGAATGTTTCCGCAAGGAGCCGGTATAGTCATCGGCGAGGCCTATCGCGTCGATCAGGACGATGTTGCAGGCCTGCCGTTTCGCACCAAAAACCGAGAGAGCTGGGGAAAAGGGGGCCGCTCGCCGCTTCTGTGCTTCGATGGTTCATTCGGCTCGTCGCATGGCATCGTCTTTGCTGGCTCGGGCGGTTTCAAGACGACATCGGTGACCGTGCCGACGGCGCTCGTGTGGCCAAGCACCCTTATCGTGCTTGACCCATCAGGGGAGGTCGCGCCAATGGTCATGGATGAGCGCCGCAAGCTCGGCCGCGATATCTTCGTTCTCGATCCGGGCCGATCGGCGACGGGCTTTAACGTGCTCGACTGGATTGGCCGGTTTGGCGGCACGAAGGAGGAAGATATGGCAGCAGTTGCCTCCTGGCTGATTGCCGATCGCGCGCAGACATCGGGCGGACGTGACGACTTCTTCCGGAGTTCGGCGCTGCAACTCTTGACGGCTATCATCGCCGATGTCTGTCTGTCGGAGGGCGAGGGGAGTGAGCGGAGCCTGCGCCGGGTGCGCGCCAACCTCGCCGAACCGGAACCGAAGCTGCGCCAGCGCCTCAAGGACATCTACGAAAGCTCCCAATCGGCCTTCCTTCGCGAAACCGTCGCCGCCTTCGTCGACATGACGCCGGAGACCTTTTCCGGCGTCCATGCCAATGCGATCAAAGAAACCCACTGGCTGTCCTATCCGAACTATGCCGCTCTCGTCTCAGGCTCGAGCTTTGAAACGGACGAGATTGCCGCCGGCGACATCGACATCTTCATCACTATCGACCTGAAGACGCTTGAGAACCATGCAGGTCTTGCTCGAACAATCATCGGCTCGTTTCTCAACGCGATCTACAATCGAAACGGCGCAGTCAATGGACGTGCCCTGTTCCTGCTCGATGAGGCCGCCCGGCTCGGCTATATGCGCATCCTCGAGACCGCTCGCGACGCCGGCCGCAAATATGGCATCACGCTGACCATGCTCTATCAGTCGATCGGCCAGATGCGGGAAACCTATGGCGGCCGCGAGGCGGCGAGCAAATGGTTTGAAAGCGCAAGCTGGATTTCCTTTGCCGCCATCAACGATCCTGAAACCGCCGAGTATATTTCACGGCGCTGCGGCATGACGACCGTCGAGATCGACCAGGTCAGCAACAGCTCGCAATCAAGAGGTTCGTCGCGCACGCGCTCGAAACAGCTGAGTGCAAGACCGCTTATCCAGCCCCACGAGGTGCTGTTGATGCGGGCCGACGAACAGATTGTTTTCACGGCGGGCAATCCGCCGCTTCGATGCGGGCGGGCGATCTGGTTTCGGCGCAAGGACATGGTTGGGCGCGTCGGGACCAGTCGATATCATAGGTCCGGCGCTAAGGAATAAAACGCGTCGTTCCAGCGACGGGGCATGACTAAACCTTGGCTGGGGGCTCCGGTGGCTTGATCCGCGAGTTTTGTTTCGCCTCGCCCAGGACAGCGTGGCCCCAGTTCTTCCAGACTTCACCAGAATGAATCGATTGCCGCGGATCGATTCAAATCATTCGTTGGACGCAGAATCCCTGAAGCGTGATTCTCTTTCCATGATCAAGCAACCCTATCAGCTCTATATTGAACGGACGGACGCGGCCAAGAATATGGCCCGCTTCTATGCCATGTCCATCCAGCCGACCCTGTTCGGACAGGCGTGTCTCACGCGAAGCTGGGGGCGGATCGGCGCCTCTGGCCAGTCAATGATCCATCACTTCGACCGCGAGCAGGACGCCGTTTTATTGTTTCTCGATGTCCTTCGTCGCAAGCGCCGGCGCGGCTACAGTCCTTGCCCTCCGGCGAGATAAAACACGCGGCTTCTAGCGTCAGTCCTGCTGCCTTTCGCGCCGGCAGGAAATTGCAAACCTCGATGCCGCAGTCTTCACAAAGCTCCATCATCAACCCGTCAACGGCATGCGAAGGTGAGAGCGCATGTGTCGGGCTGAGCCAATGAAGGGTCACCACAAACGTCGTATGCGGCGCGCTGCGTGGCAGCTTTGCCAAGGTTATTGCAATGGAGATCCTCTACGCCTCAGCTTCGTCTCAAGGACGTGCAATGACTGCACATGCATCGCGGACATCAGGTCTCGTCCCACATGGGATCGAATGCATCACGGGCAAGCGGCTTTCGCGCGGAGGCTTCAGAATGACTCCATGTTTGCGCCGCAGCCGCGCAGCGGTCTTCATCGGCGTTTCAAGCTCCCTATGTCGCTCGATCGCCTCTTTCATCGCTATGGCGATTGCCTCGGTGATGCTGACGCCAGCCATACTGGCAGAGCGGCGAGTCAGCGTATCGGCTTCGACATTCTTGATGTAGATGGCCATCGTCAGCTCCATGAAGAAAAACCAAAAGCAAGATAGCCGATCCGACTTACTACTCCAGGGCAGGCATCGGCGCTCCTGGTGAAAGGCTCGAAAAGCCCCCACAGAGTTTCGGTGGAATACTCCGTTTGTCGTCCTGCAGACACGCGGCCTATCGATCAACCGCCATCGGCTTGACCTCCTTCACCAGAGCCCCAACCTTCACGCCGAGCCCATCGGCAAGCTTTGCGAGGATCTCGAGGCTCGGATTTCGCACGCCTGCCTCGATGCCGATCAGATAGTGACGGGTGAGACCCGCCCGCGACGAAAGCTCCTCCTGGGTCAGCCCGCGCTTGTTGCGGAGCCTCATGACGTTCAAGCCTACGGCCGCATGGATATTCACCGCAGATCTCATGGACCGATGCTCACTCTTGCGCAAGATGCCAGGCTTTATATTCGCCATCCGCATAGGGTTGCAACGATTGCGACCGAAACGAGGGACGTCCCGACGCTTGCCTGATCGCGCTCATCATGTCTGACCGTCATCGTGCTCGCCAGCAGCAAGAACGCCCTCGAGTGTGAGATCGTCGATCGCAGCCTGACGCAGCACGCTATGGAGATATTCGGGGATCAGCGCAATCTCGACAGAATTATGCTGCTCGAGGATCGACGTGGCTTCCGCGATCGCTCCGCTTGCCAGTGCCCCGACAAATCTGCTCAGAATGTCAGTGATCTCAGGAAGCCGGTCGGGCTGCGCTAGGCCGTGTGCCGTCAGAAAACGCGTCACTTCGATGAACCGCTCGACAAGACGCTGAAGGACCGCGTTTTCTGATGAGCGCATGATCCGCCGATAGAGCTGTTCACGCCATGCGATCCATGCGGCAATGTCCTTTGCAGCGAAAGGGGCAGAGCGCGAGGGCGGACGCCTGGTCGGCACCGGGCCAAGGTCGGCGATGGTGAGCTTGCCGCCATGTTTGGAAAGCGCGTGGGTCACGGCAATCATCGCCGCCTCGTATTCGCCCGCCAATTCGTCAAGCCGTGGCGGTCTGGAGAAGAAACCTCGCCCTGAGGGCGCCTGCAGGACGATATCCTCGTTCGCAAGCCGGATCAGCGCCTCCCTGACCGGAGTCGGACTGACCTTCAACACACCGGCGAGCGTGCGGATATTGAGGAAGGTCGAAGGCGGTATCCTGTGCATCAGAAGCACCGATTTGATCCGCATATAGATTGCCCCGGCCTTGCTGCCGTCAGGTCTGAAGTCCGGCTCGCCCGGAGCCGCGCGCCTCTCGTCCTGCATTCCCGGCATTCCCGATGGTAGTTTCGTCGACCCCAAGACGCGCATACTGCCCCATGTGGCGGAATTCGAGTGTCGAATCTATCACCGGCGCGGAATGACTGCCCGATATATCGTTGATATACGCCAAATATAGCTCCATAAAACCTCAATATATCTGACAATGATAATAATATCATCGATATATCTTGAGAATATCCGTAATTTTACCACGATAAAACTTATGTATAGTCTGTTTAAATGTTGATTTTCTACATCTGCCGCCTGAGATTGGCTCTCATGAAGGAGAGCAACTCATGGTTCACTTACAGCCTCTATCCGCCGACAACACATGTCCGACTGGGAATCATCGGACCGACGCGCTGCGGGATCTCTTGCGATCGGACAGACTGAGCTTTCTCATGGAGGCACATGACGGTGCTTCAGCCGCTATTGCCGGGGCCGCGGGGTTCCGTGGGCTCTGGGCATCGAGCCTTACAATGTCGTCCGTGCTCGGCTATCGGGATGCGAGCGAGGCCTCCTGGTCGAGCATCGCCGATATCGTCGAGCGCATGGCCGATGCGAGCGGGCTGCCGATCCTTGTCGATGGCGACACGGGCCATGGCAATTTCAACAATGCAAGGCTCTTCGCCCGCAAGCTACAGCGGATCGGTGCGGCGGGTCTTTGCCTTGAGGACAAGCTCTTTCCGAAGACCAACAGCTTCGTGGGCGATCGGCATCCGCTCGCTGACGAACGCGAATTCTGCGGGCGCCTGCGCGCCGTCAAGGAGGCGACGCAAGACTTCGTGCTCGTCGCCCGCACCGAGGCATTGATCGCCGGGCAGGGGATGGATGCGGCTCTGTCGCGCGCCTCTTCCTATGCCGAGGCCGGCGCCGACGCGATCCTGGTGCACTCGCGCCAAGTAGACGCATCGGAAATCCTCGAGTTTGCGGGACGCTGGCAGGGCAAGTTGCCGCTCGTCATCGTACCGACCTCCTATTATTCGACCGCAGTTTCGGCCTATCGGGCAGCAGGCATTGCGACGGTCGTCTGGGCCAATCACAATCTGCGCGCTTCGATCGCAGCCATGCGCCAGGTCTGCGCGCGACTTCTCCTTGACGAAAGCTCTGTCGCCATCGAACCCGGCATCGCGACCCTCGACGAGCTTTTTGCGCTCTTTGCCTATGACGAGCTATCGACCGCAGAAGAACGCTTTCTGCCCAAACCTCCCTGAGCCTTCAATCACTTGCCGCACCCTTCGTTCACACCATTTGCGGAGCAGGACCGATGTTGGCGCATAGGACAAAGCTGATTGCCGCTTCAGGCACCGCAAAGGCGCGGGCCGCGGTAAAAGCGGCAGGCATTGACGGGCACGCTCTGATCGACCTGACTGCCGGCGAAATCTGGAGCGACCTTGCCCCGACGATCCGAGAGGGTGCTCTCGATGCAGTCCGAAGCGGGCTTAACAGATATACCGATACGATCGGCTCCCTCGACCTGCGTGCGGAATTGGCATGCAGGGTTTCGCGCGACACGGGCCAGGTCTACTCATCCGACGAGATTGCCGTGACGAATGGCGCCAAGCAGGCGCTTTTCAACGTGGCCATGGTGCTCCTTAATCCGGGCGACGAGGTGATCATTCCGTCGCCTTACTGGAGCACGTTTCCCGCACAGGCACTGCTTGCCGGCGCAACGCCTGTCCATGTCGACACGAAACGAGCAGGCTTTGTCGCTCGCGCCCGCGACATCGAAGCCGCAGTCACCGGCGCCACCCGTGCGATCGTCGTCAACACGCCGAACAATCCGACCGGCGCGGTCTATGGCGCCGCAACCCTGTCTGAGATCGCCGATCTCGCACGTCGCCGTGACCTTTGGATCATTTTCGACGAATGCTACGGCACGTTTGCCCATAAGAGGCATCGGCATCACCAGATCGTCACCCTCGCGCCCGATGTGCGCTCGAGGACCGTGATCGTCAATGCGTTTTCCAAGAGCCTTGCGCTGACCGGCTGGCGGATCGGCTATCTCGCGGCACCAAAGGAGGTTGTCGCTGCGGTCGCTGCGCTACAGAGCCACACGACGTCAAACCCGAATGTCGTCGCCCAACAGGCGGTCCTGCACCATCTCATCCATGGCGACGGATCGTTTGAGGCGCAACTGCAGGCAAGGCTCTCGGCGACGCGGGACATCGGGCTTGAAGAGCTTTCGCGATTGACGCGCATCAAGCCGCCTCGAGCCGATGGCGGCTTTTATTTCTACCTCGATCTCGCGCCACTCTTTGAGAAGGCCGATGGGCCAAGAACGACGCAAGCGGTGCGGGGAGCGGTCGACGCGCTACTGGCAAGAGCCGGTGTCGCGGCGGTGGCCGGGCATGTCTTTGGCGATCCGGCGGGCCTCAGGCTCTCCTATGGGGTCGACGCGCATCTGGTGCGGCAAGGTTGCGCGCGTCTCGTCCGCGAAATCGAGCGCTTCGACGAGACATCGATCTGCGAACCAACCAACTCCTGAAAGGCAGTGCCATGACGGCATCCGAGACACCGACGAAAGCGATCATTCTTGCGGCCGGCAGCGGATCGCGGCTGCAGCCGCTGACCGAGTTGCGCCCGAAACCGCTGGTCGAGGTGAACGGCGTTTCGATCCTCGGCAATGCGCTTCGACACCTGCAGGCCGTTGGCGTCACCGAGGTGACGATCGTCGTCGGCTACCGCAAGCATGCCATCCAATTCGCCATCGGCGCGCAATTCGGCGCAATGGAGGTGCGCTATATCGAAAACGACCGCTTCGCCGAAACCGGCAGCGCCCATTCCCTCTGGCTTGCGCGCGACGAATTGCTGTCCGGCAGCCTGTTCCTGCTCGAAGGCGACATCATCTTTGAACGGGCCGTTCTCGAACGGCTCATATCCGATCCAGCCCGGGACGCCGCGGCGGTTGCCGCCTTCGATCACCACATGCAGGGATCTGCGGTGCTGCTTAATGGCGAGCGGCGTATCGTTGAGCTGAGGACCGGGCGGACGGCCGTGGATATTTGCGCGAACGGCCCGGTTCTGTTCAAGACGATAAACCTGTTCCGCTTCGACCAAGCGACCCTTCGCGATCGCCTGGTGCCCGGCCTTGACGCACAGCACTCCATCGGCAGGAACAATCTTTATGTCGAGCAGGTGTTGCAGCAGCTGATCGAGGAGGGCGGGTTCGACCTTACAGCGGTGCGTTGCGACGACCTGAAATGGTACGAGATTGACAGTCCGGCCGACCTGATGATCGCCGAGGCGGTTTTCGGGGGACAGGAGAAGGTGGCGCGGGGCGATGGGGAGGAGCGAGAATGATCTCCTACCTCCGCGATCCGGCCAATGCGATCACCATGGTCGGGATCGCCCTGTCCGCCGCAGCACTTGCCGCGATTCTCGCAGGCAAGCTTGAGCTCGCGGTTGCGCTTGCGCTCTGGTCGATGCTGTCAGACCAGGTCGATGGCATCGTTGCGCGGCGAACGCCAGACCGGCGGCCAGAAGTCGCAGCAGTGGGCAAGCAGCTCGACGGTTTCAACGATCTCCTCTATGGCGCTGTGGTCCCGGCGCTTGCGCTGATTAAGGCTACCGCGCAGCTGCCGGAAGCCTATCCAATCGGCATTGTCATGATTGCGGCCGGTGCGCTCCGGCTCAGCCATTTCGGCACCTTCGGCTTGCAAGGTAACCGATTTCAGGGCGTGCCGCTGTCCTATGACGTACCCTTTCTGGCGCTGCTCCTTTTGGCCAGGCCGTGGCTGCCGGCGGCAATGTTTGGTGTCATTGCCGCCGGCTGCTTTGCGATCCTTGCCGTCCTGCACGTCACGCCAGTCCCGGTGCCAGCACCGCGCGGTCGCGCCTATGCGGTGATCGTGTTGATAGCGGTCGGCTTGTCGGTCGCTCTCATGGCGCAAACCTTGTC
>NZ_JAELTU010000414.1 GCF_016429015.1 Rhizobium sp. ASV20 | reverse complement strand
CATTTGAGCAGCGGCGTCAAATTACCGGCGTCGAGGCGCAATTAATCTTACATTCCTGCGCAGCACGGGAAATCGGTGCGTCGAGATCTTGGAACGTCGATACATCGAATGACCGTGGCAAAAATTCTTCTTCCCCGTAGCCTGCAAGGATGCGACTTGTTTGGGTTCTGTCGCAAATTTTGGCAAAGGCCGGAGAAAGGGCTATCGCTGGAACACTTATGCACCGAGTGCAGCGAATTGCTGAAATGCAGACTGGTCACTGGCTGGAAATTGATGCTTGCGGATCATGTGAGCCACCTCGATGCCATCCAGCGTCGCTGACGCAGACGGAAAGGATTTGAAGCCCTTCATTGGGCGGGTCAGCGTCTTGATAAACCGGTGATCTTGCTCAATCATGCTGTTGAGAGGTCGCGTCGCCTTAACCGGCTGATTGGAGCTGACTTGATATTGGGGTTTTCATGACCGAAGCTGCTCATGTTCACTTCAGACGCCACCGGTTTCCTGCTGAGATCATTGCGCATGCGGTATGGCTCTATTATCGGTTCCCGCTGAGCCTTCGCGACGTCGAAGATCTGTTGGCTGAGCGCGGCATCTCCGTCACGTTTCAGACCGTCGCGGAATGGGCGGCGAAATTCGGCTTGAAATTTGCCCATCAGCTCCGCCGCCGCTCACGAGGTCACTTTTCCGACAAGTGGCACCTTGACGAAGGTGTGCCGCGAGGCACCCACAGGGCATCGTAACGTTAAGCGGGCATTGGTGAAAATATGGGATGTGGCTGCATGACCAGACTTGCCCGAGATCCTCTTTATCGTCGCCATCGATTTCCGGCAGAAGTGATTGCCCATGCGGTATGGCTC
>NZ_JAELTU010000413.1 GCF_016429015.1 Rhizobium sp. ASV20 | reverse complement strand
TTTCCTGCATATTTCTTGTCGACAAATTGAATACAAGGCTGTATTGATGTTGTTGAGCGGGTGACGAGCGGCCGAGATTGGGTCAGGCATCGTTGCCGATGCATTCCGAGCCCAAGCGGCCAAGCCCCAAGAGGACGTACAGATGACTGCAAGCATTTTCTCCGGCGTGATCCCGGCCCTGATGACCCCATGCAAGGCCGACCGCAGCCCCGACTTCGACGCGCTCGTCAAGAAGGGCAAGGAGCTGATCGCTGCCGGCATGTCGGCCGTGGTCTATTGCGGCTCGATGGGTGACTGGCCGCTTCTGAGCGATGCCCAGCGCATGGAAGGCGTCGAGCGCCTGGTCAAGGCGGGCATCCCGGTCATCGTCGGCACCGGCGCGGTCAACACGGCTTCGGCCGTTGCCCATGCGGCGCATGCCCAGAAGGTTGGTGCCAAAGGCCTGATGGTCATCCCCCGTGTACTGTCGCGCGGCTCGGTGATCGCTGCCCAGAAGGCGCATTTCAAGGCGATCCTGTCGGCGGCACCTGATCTTCCGGCCGTCATCTACAACAGCCCCTATTACGGCTTTGCCACGCGCGCCGATCTGTTCTTCGCGCTGAGAGCCGAGCATGGCAATCTCATCGGCTTCAAGGAGTTCGGCGGTCCGGCCGACATGCGCTATGCGGCCGAGAACATCACCAGCCGCGATGACGAGGTCTCGCTGATGATCGGCGTCGACACGGCGGTGTTCCACGGCTTCGTCAACTGCGGTGCGACGGGCGCGATCACCGGCATCGGCAATGTGCTGCCGAAGGAAGTGATCCATCTGTGCAAGCTTGCCCAGGCAGCGGCCAAGGGTGATGCCGATGCGCGTCAGC
>NZ_JAELTU010000412.1 GCF_016429015.1 Rhizobium sp. ASV20 | reverse complement strand
CCAGATAGCCGACGGGATGGGCGGTCTGATCCTGAACCCATTCGCGCAGTCCGCTCTGCAGCGTACGATGCCCAAGCTCAAACGGACCGGACGGCAGGGCATCGCCCGACCGAACCGTCATCACCCTTGGATCGCCGCTCGTAACAGCCGTCAGAACTGCGATCAGCTCGGCATGCGCAAGCCCAATGGTCAAGCGAACTCCATGATCTGTTTGCCTATGAACCTTGTCGCATGAAGTGCGGCGCAAGCCAATGCGCGCAGAGGCGTGCTCCACATCTCAAGCGCAGCTCGGCAAGCCGACTTGCCCTATGCGGGATTGCCGCTACGACGGCAGCAGATCTCTTCCCGCTTCGGTGAGGACGACAAAGCCCTGTTCGCGCTCGACAAGACCAAGATCCATGGCATCCTCCCAGATGGTCAAGCGGGGGCAACTCGTCCGCCAGGCATCCATGACTTCGTGATATGGTCGCGGTCCGGCCTTCAGGAAAACCAGGAGATCAATGACAAGTGTATTGGGCGCTTCCAACATCACCTCCCTGAGTAGTGAGCTGTAAATATACGCCCTCAAGCCGCCGCTGTCATGCCGCGCTCGCCAAAACGACCGCTTCCGACACCTAGCGGCTGACGTAATCCGGATGCTCTTCACAGATGAGATCGATGATCGACAGGGTTCCGGACAGATGCTTCCGCAAGGCGGAAACCGCCGCCTCCGCATCGGCTGAACGCACGGCATCAACGATCGACTGGTGATCCGCGATGATCTGCTCCAGCTTGCCCGGCATCGGCAGGTTCAGCATGCGCAGCCGGTCGAGATGCACGCTCTGGCGGCGTACCGTCGACCACAGGCCGAGAATATCGGCTCGCTCGTAAAGCACCCGGTGAAAATCCTT
>NZ_JAELTU010000411.1 GCF_016429015.1 Rhizobium sp. ASV20 | reverse complement strand
GGCAAGCCGCTTGAGGTGATGACGGTTCAGCTTGAGGGACCGCGCGCCGGCGAAGTGCTGATCGAGGTCAAGGCAACCGGTATCTGCCACACCGACGATTTCACCCTCTCGGGTGCCGATCCGGAGGGACTGTTCCCCGCCATCCTCGGCCATGAAGGTGCGGGCATCGTCGTCGATGTCGGACCGGGTGTGACCTCGGTCAGGAAGGGCGACCACGTCATTCCGCTCTATACCCCCGAATGCCGCGAGTGCCCCTCGTGTCTGTCTCGCAAGACCAATCTGTGCACGGCGATCCGCTCGACCCAGGGCCAGGGCCTGATGCCGGACGGCACCTCGCGCTTCTCGATCGGCAAGGACAAGATCCATCACTATATGGGCTGCTCGACCTTCGCCAACTACACCGTGCTGCCAGAGATTGCCGTCGCCAAGGTCAATCCCGACGCTCCCTTCGACAAGATCTGCTATATCGGCTGCGGCGTGACCACCGGCATCGGTGCGGTCATCAACACCGCCAAGGTGGAGATGGGCGCAACCGCGATCGTCTTCGGTCTCGGCGGCATCGGCCTTAACGTCATCCAGGGCCTGAAGCTTGCCGGCGCCGACATGATCATCGGTGTCGATCTCAACAATGACAAGAAGGCCTGGGGCGAGCGCTTCGGCATGACGCATTTCGTCAATCCGAAGGAAGTCGGCGACGACATCGTGCCCTACCTCGTCAACATGACGAAGCGCGGTGCCGACCAGATCGGCGGCGCCGACTACACCTTCGACTGCACCGGTAACACCAAGGTCATGCGCCAGGCGCTGGAAGCAAGCCATCGCGGCTGGGGCAAGTCAGTCGTCATCGGCGTTGCCGGCGCTGGCCAGGAGATTTCGACGCGTCCATTCCAGC
>NZ_JAELTU010000410.1 GCF_016429015.1 Rhizobium sp. ASV20 | reverse complement strand
AGCGTCCTGCGCAAACTGCGCGAGCAGCAGATGGAACCGCAACATGGCTGACACTGCCCCGCTTGTTCAGATTTCCAACCTTTGCGTCGATTTCAGCAGCCGGCATCACGTTGCCCGTGCACTACACAGCGTCAGCCTGTCCGTCCATCGTGGCGAGACGCTTGGTATTGTCGGTGAAAGCGGTTGCGGCAAGTCGATTACCTGGATGGCAAGCCTTGGCCTGCTTGGCGCCAATGCCCGGGTCGAGGGTTCGGTGAAACTAGACGGCCGCGAGGTGCTCGGATTGGCCGAACCGGCGCTCAATACGATCCGCGGTGGGCGCGTGGCCATGATCTTCCAGGATCCCGCCAGTTCCTTGAACCCGCTGCACCGGATCGGCTGGCAATTGACCGAAGCCCTGGCGCTGCATCGAAACCTGCATGGCGCAGACGCCCGCAAGGAAGCGGAACGCCTGCTCGACCGTGTCGGCATCGCCAATGCCTCTCGCCGCATGGGCGAATATCCGCATGAGTTTTCCGGTGGCATGAATCAGCGCGTCATGATTGCCATGGCGTTGGCCGGCGATCCCGAGCTTCTGGTGGCGGATGAACCGACGACGGCGCTGGATGCAACCATTCAGGCACAGATCCTCGACCTGCTCGATGATCTGCGCCGCGAGCGCAACATGGCGCTCGTGCTGATTTCCCATGATCTCGGCATGGTGTCGGAAATGACCGAGCGCGTGATCGTCATGTATTGCGGCCGCGTCGTCGAGGACACCCCGACGACAGCGCTGTTTGCCAGGCCTGCCCATCCCTATACGCGCGGCCTGATCGCTGCCTTGCCGGAGCTCGAAGGGCCGCGCCGCAGGCTGACTGCGATCCCCGGCACGGTGCCGCCGCCCGACCGGCTGCCGTCCGGTTGCCCCTTTGCCCCACGC
>NZ_JAELTU010000409.1 GCF_016429015.1 Rhizobium sp. ASV20 | reverse complement strand
ATCGTCGGCGCCATCTGGGGCAAGCAGGACGTCTTCGAGGGTGGCAAGGGTAACGACTTCCTGAGCGGGGAAGCCGGCAGCGACACCTATATCTATTCGAAGGGCGATGGTTCGGACATTATCTATGACGACGCGGGCTTCACCGACGAGGTCAATGTCGACGTCCTGAAACTGAAGGATCTCAACCGGACTGACCTTTCGTTTGCCCGCGATGGCAACGATCTCAAGATTACGGTGAACCAGACCGGCGAGACGATCACGGTAGACCGTCAGTTCTACGCACCGGACCAGAATTGGGGCGTGGAGAAGATCGAGTTTGCCGATGGCTCCTCCTGGAATCTGCAGGATATCTGGCAAAACGTGCCTGCTCTTCAGGTTGGAACGGTTTCCTCAGCACCTGTCCTTCTTGATCTGAACGGCGACGGCCATATCGATCTGCGGCCACTGGATACCAACGTGCTTGCAGCGGGCACTTCGGTTACCTTCGACTGGAACGGTGATGGAGCGCGTGTCGCTACCGCCTGGGTCGGGCCGCAGGACGGCTTCCTGGCGATCGATCTCGGCGAGAACGGCCAGGCTGGCCCGGATGGCAAGATCGATCAGGCGAGGGAGCTTGCCTTCTCGCAATGGGCGACACCGGAACAGGTTGCTGCCAATGGCGGCTCGGTCTCAGACCTTGACGGCCTGCGCCTTGTCTTCGACAGCAACCACGACAACGTGCTCGATGCCAATGACGATCGTTGGAGCGAGTTCCGTGTCTGGCGCGATGCCAACCAGAATGGAACGGTCAACGATGGCGAGTTGCTGACGATGTCGCAGGCGGGGATCAAGCTGATTAACCTGCTGCATACGCCGGAAGGTAGTCAGTCGTTCCCGGACGGCTCGGCGATCACTGGCACGAGCTCCTACCAGACGACCGACGGC
>NZ_JAELTU010000408.1 GCF_016429015.1 Rhizobium sp. ASV20 | reverse complement strand
CGCGCCGCGCCAAGCCGAAACATAGGAGCATTGCCGATGACTGCCGAAATCGAAAAGGCAACCCCCCTTGGCGGCATGGTACGGCGCAAAAGCGACCTCAGCGCCTTCTTTTATGCCTGGCCGCCACTGGTGTTGATCGCCATCTTCTGGCTCGCGCTGATGCTCGTCGTCGCGCTATTTGCCCATTGGCTGACGCCCTATGATTTCATGGCCACCAACGTTCTGGCGCGCCTTCGCCCACCTGCCCTGTTTGGCGGCTCATTCGAGCATCTGCTCGGCACGGATCAGCTTGGGCGTGACGTCTTTTCCCGCGTGATAGCGTCGATCCGCATATCGATCATCATCGCGGTGGCAGCCACCATCATCACCACGATCATCGGGGTGACGCTCGGATTTCTCTCCGCCTATTTTCGCGGCTGGGTCGATCAGGTGATCCTGATGCTGGTCGACGCGCAGTTGGCCATGCCTTTCATGATCATCGCCATTGCCGTGTTGGCGTTTCTTGGCAATTCACTCGTTATCTTCGTGCTGCTGCTTGGCCTCAACGGCTGGGAGGTCATCACCCGTATCGCGCGGAGCCTTGCCATTTCGGCCAATGCGCGGGGCTACGCCGTGGCGGCACGCGACATCGGCGCTTCGCCTGCTCGCATCTATCTCAGACATATTCTTCCCAATATCGCGACAACGATCATCGTCGCCATGACACTCAATATTCCCGGCGTCATCCTGCTCGAGTCGAGCCTGTCTTTCCTTGGAATCGGCCTTCAGCCGCCGCAAACAAGCCTTGGCAACATGGTCGGCTATGGCCGCGACTACATTCAATCCGCCCCCTGGATCATGCTGACGCCGGCAGTCATCATCGTGCTGACGACACTGTCGGTGTCGATCGTCGGAGACTGGCTGCGCGACAGGCTCGACCCTACCC
>NZ_JAELTU010000407.1 GCF_016429015.1 Rhizobium sp. ASV20 | reverse complement strand
TGCGCGCGATGCCGTCCCGCTAGGTTACAACGTGATTGTTGCGAATGATGCGTGCGCAACACGCGATCTCGACATGGCGGACGGTGGAACCGTGTCTCACGAGGCATTGCATCGCGCAGCCCTGGCCTCGATCGATGACACTTTCGGCGACATTCTGACGACCGATCAGCTCCTGAGCTTGCCGTTGTCGAGCAAATGACGTTGACATGACCAATCTCCCGGGCCGGACGCCGGGAGGTGAAGCCGAGATCTGCTGGGGATGTCGGCAGGTCCGGAATGGCGACCGGCCGTCCATCCTTGCCAACGGATGGATGCGATGCGACGACGTAAGCCAACGATAAGCTCGAGACACACGTCTTCGCCCAACAATGGATCGTCTCATAGGAAATAGAGATGCCGCACTCGAGCGGCATCTCCTCCACCAGGCAAAAGGTTGGAGGAGCCTGACAATGCAGCCAGCGCGCATCAGCGAGCACAGAAGGCTCGATATGATGGTGCCTGCCGCTCACCGGAGAAAAGTTGGCGTTGCCGGCTAACTGCCAATAGCGCCATGTGCCGTCAACCTGACGTTACTCTCGCGCCTGGCTGGGTCGCATGCAACGCTCTTCTCTAATCGGCAATACCGTTGCGCTTGCCAGTGCTGCTTGGCAATCTCTTCCTAGCACGTGGGTCGGGATGCGGAACCGCTATCGGCAGAAGATAATTCTGATGTCACGCACCATCTTGCCCATGGGCCTCAGTTATTGCGCTCATCATTACCTTCCAAGCTGGCGAACACGTCTCGAAACCCGCCCAGCGACAGATTGATCGGTATGGCCTTACCGTCGGGAGTTGCAACGGCTACGGTCATGTCCGATCCGGCTTTCATGGCGTCAAGAAGAGCCGGTTCCACGTTGCCTTCGGCAAGGCAGCCCTGGGATGTACAACGGCTTAGAGGTATG
>NZ_JAELTU010000406.1 GCF_016429015.1 Rhizobium sp. ASV20 | reverse complement strand
CATCAATACCGTCGACGACAGTCTGCGCCGTTTCGTCACTTTCGAACCACGCGCTAACGTCGCCACGTCGGTGAACCTGCTGGTCGCGCCCACGCGATCCGACGCCGATGCCGGCTTTATTGTGCTTCAGGCGGATCGGGCGCACCCCATGTCCGGGAGCAACTGCATCTGCGTCGTGACTGCCTTGCTGGAGAGCGGCCGCGTTGCAATGCAGGAACCGGAGACCGTGCTTCGCCTCGACACGCCGGCGGGGCTGGTCGTCGTGCGTGCTACCTGCCGCGATGGACGATGCATCTCCGTCAGTCTGGACAATGTCCCGAGCTTTGCGGAGATGCTGGACAAGGAAATAGATACGCCGAAATGGGGGCGCATCAAAACGGATATCGCCTTTGGCGGCGTCTACTATGCACTGATCGACGCCGATCAGATCGGTCTTGATATCACGCCCTCGAATGCACGGGCCCTTGCCGAAGCCGGCATCGAGCTTCGGGCGTTGCTGGCCGGACAGATCGACGTTGCCCATCCCATCCTGGCGGGTGTGAATGATGTCGCCTATGTGATGTTTCGTGCGCGCGAGGCAGATGGCGCTCTAAGAACCTGTACGACATTGCCGCCCGGTCGTGTCGACCGATCGCCCTGCGGCACCGGCAGTTCCGCAAATCTCGCCACCCTCTATGCGCGCGGAGAGGTGAGGGTCGGCGACAGAAGGATGTCGCGTTCGATCATCGGCGGCGAGTTCGATGCAGAGGCGATCGGGGAAACCGAGATTGCCGGTCGAAGAGCGGTGCTACCCCGCATTACCGGACGCGGCTACGTCTATGGACGTGAGCAATTGCGCTATGAGGGCGATGATCCCTTTCTCAAGGGCTTCGCGCTGTCCGACACCTGGGGTCCGCAAGTGACACTCTTGACGTAGGAGACTTTATGTCCGGAACGGGCAAATCAATTGAAGGCATGAC
>NZ_JAELTU010000405.1 GCF_016429015.1 Rhizobium sp. ASV20 | reverse complement strand
GATCACGGCGACATGCTCGGCGAGCGTGGCCTCTGGTTCAAGATGAACTTCTTTGAAGGCTCCGCCCGCGTGCCGCTGATGATCGCAGCCCCCGGCTGGCAGCCAAAGCTTATCGACCAGCCGGTTTCGACGCTCGACGTCACACCAACGCTGGCAGCGCTCGCCGGAATCGACATCGCATCTCTGCGCCGCTGGACCGATGGCGAGGACTTGACGCCGCTCGCTCTCGGTGCTGGAAGCCGCAGCCCGGTGCCGATGGAATATGCAGCGGAAGGCTCCGAAGCGCCGCTCGTGGGCTTGCGCGACGGCCGCTACAAGCTGACCCTTTGCGAGAAGGATCCACCCATGCTCTTCGACATAGAAGCGGACCCGAAGGAGTTGAGCAATCTGGCTGGCGATCCCACCTATGCCGAAACGCTGAAGCGCCTGACGGCACAGGCCATGGAACGTTGGAACCTTGAGAGCTTCGACGCCGCCGTGCGCGAAAGCCAGGCGCGGCGATGGGTGGTCTATGCAGCGCTTCGCAATGGCGCCTATTACCCCTGGGACTATCAGCCGCTGCAGAAGGCATCCGAACGCTACATGCGCAACCACATGGACCTCAACGTACTGGAGGAAAACCAAAGGTATCCGCGAGGCGAATAGGATTTCGGTAGCCCATTGCGGATCGAGCCGGTATTGTCGCACCAGCTACAAGGGAGAAATATCCATGAAAATCAGCGCGAGAAATCGCCTCAAGGGCAAGGTCGTCGAAATCACCAAGGGCGCAACGACGGCACATGTCCGCATCGATATCGGCAACGGCTCGATCGTCACCTCCTCGATCACCAATGAGGCGGTGGACGAACTCGGCCTGACAGTGGGCTCGTCAGCCTATGCCGTTATCAAGGCATCCGACGTGATGGTCGCCGTCGACTAAATCTTTTTGCAGTAATGCGCCGTCTCGCCGTCGCCTGTCTGGAAATCCCCAGGC
>NZ_JAELTU010000040.1 GCF_016429015.1 Rhizobium sp. ASV20 | reverse complement strand
ACGGGTTGATGATGCTCCTGTCGGCCCGGACCGGCCTCGTCGAGGCGCTCCTTCTCGACAATGGCTATCTGACGGATGTGCGAACCGCCGCCGCGGGTGCGGTGGCCGCACGGTATCTCTCCCGGCCGGATGCCCGGATCGCGGCCATCTTCGGAGCAGGCATGCAGGCTCGCCTGCAGTTGCGCGCGTTAACATTCGTCCGGTCGATCAAGGCTGCCCGGATCTGGGCGCGGGATCTGGCAAAAGCCGAAAAGCTTGCGAGGGAATTGACGGCCGAACTCGGCTTTCCCGTGTCGGCGCAATCGGATGCGGAAACGGCCTGCCGAGGCGCCGATATCATTGTGACCACCACGCCCTCCGACAAGCCGATCCTCAAAGCCGAATGGCTGCAGCCCGGCCAGCACGTCACCGCCATGGGCTCGGACGCCGAGCACAAGAACGAGATCGATCCCGCCGCTATCGCCAAAGCGACGCCCTATGTTGCCGACAGCCTGAAGCAGACGCGGCGGCTGGGCGAACTTCATCACGCGATCGTCGCAGGACGTGTAAGCGAGACTGCCGCCTTTCCCGAAATCGGCGCCATCGTCGCAGGCCAGGCGGAAGGCCGCCGGTCACGCGATGCGATCACGCTTTGCGATCTGACCGGAACAGGCGTCCAGGATACCGCAATTGCCACGCTTGCCCATCGCCGCGCCATCTTGGCCGGCGCGGGACAGGCGATCGAAACGACCAAAGCATCAGGAGATCATGCGTGAGCGAACCGACCCTCAACTTCACCCGCGCCGAATATGCCGACCGGCTTGAAAGGACACGTCGCGCCATGGAAAAGGCAGGTGTCGATCTCGTTATCGTCACCGATCCCTCCAACATGCACTGGCTGACCGGCTATGACGGCTGGTCCTTCTATGTGCATCAATGCGTGCTGGTGCCTGATGCCGGCGAGCCGATCTGGTACGGACGCGGCCAGGATGCCAATGGCGCCAAGCGCACGGCCTATCTCGCTCACGACAATATCGTCGGCTATCCCGATCACTATGTGCAGTCCAATGAGCGCCATCCGATGGATCTGCTCTCGACGATCATAGAGGAGCGCGGCTGGGCCAATGCCTCGATCGCCGTCGAGATGGACAATTACTGGTTCACTGCCGCAGCCTATGCCTCACTGGTCAAGCATCTGCCCAATGCCCGCTTCAAGGATGCGCAGGGGCTCGTGAACTGGCAGCGCGCCGTCAAGAGCGAGACCGAGCTCGACTATATGCGCAAGGCCGGTCGCATCGTCGAAGCCATGCACAGAAGGATCGTCGAGAAGGCCGAGCCGGGTATCCGCAAGTCCGATCTGGTCGCGGAAATCTATGATGCCGGCATTCGTGGCGTCGACGGCTTTGGTGGTGATTACGCGGCCATCGTCCCGCTACTGCCATCGGGTGCCGATGCCTCGGCTCCGCACCTGACATGGGACGACAAGCCGATGAGGAGCGGCGAGGGGACCTTCTTCGAGATCGCCGGCTGCTATCGCCGCTATCATTGCCCACTGTCGCGAACCGTCTTCCTCGGCAAGCCGACGCAGGCGTTTCTTGACGCCGAGAAGGCGACGCTCGAGGGCATGGAGGCCGGCCTCGCGGCGGCCAAACCCGGCAATGCATGCGAGGATATCGCCAATTCCTTCTTTGCGGTCCTGAAGAAGTACGGAATCGTCAAGGATAACCGCACGGGTTATTCGATCGGTCTCTCTTATCCGCCGGACTGGGGCGAGCGGACCATGAGCCTGCGCCCCGGCGATCGCACCGAACTCCGGCCCGGCATGACTTTCCACTTCATGACCGGCCTCTGGCTCGAAACCATGGGGATGGAGATCACCGAAAGCATCGTCATCACCGAAACCGGCGTCGCGTGCCTTTCCAACGTGCCCCGGCGGCTTGTCGTGAAATGAATGCCTGAGATGAGCAGCATGAGCATATCCAAACGTGCATCGCCGATCACGCCGACGGTTGATTTCGACCGGGACGGCATCCAGCACGGCCATCTACGTCTGCCTTGGTCCCGCGATGATTCCGCCTGGGGATCAATCATGATCCCGATCTGCGTCATCAGGAACGGCGAAGGGCCGACGGCGCTTTTGACCGGCGCCAATCATGGCGATGAATATGAAGGGCCCGTTGCGCTCTTCGATCTTGCCCGGACGCTGAAGCCGGAAGATATCAAGGGGCGGATCATCATCGTTCCGGCGATGAATTATCCCGCCTTCCGGGCGGCGACGCGCACCTCTCCGATCGACAAGGGCAACCTCAATCGCAGTTTTCCCGGCAGGCCCGACGGCAGCGTGACCGAAAAGATTGCCGACTATTTCACGCGCCACCTGCTGCCGCTTGCCGACATCGTGCTCGACTTTCATTCGGGCGGCCGCACGCTCGATTTCCTGCCCTACGCCGCCGCGCATGAGCTGCCGGACAAAAAGCAGGAGAAAGCCTGCTTCGACGGCGTTGCCGCGTTCTCAGCACCCTATTCCATGCGAATGATCGAGATCGATGCTGTCGGCATGTACGACACCACGGCCGAGGAGATGGGCAAGGTTTTTATAACGACCGAGCTTTCGGGTGGGGGAACCATATCGGCGCGCACGGCTTCCATTGCCAAGCGCGGTGTTCTGAATGTCCTGAAGCAGGCAGGCATTGTCTCCGGTGAACCGGAGATCGCAGCGACGCAATGGCTCGATATGCCCTCGTCGGATTGCTTCGTGTTTTCCGAGGCCGATGGTCTCTTCGAACCGCTCAAGGATCTCGGCGACACAGTCGCACGGGGAGAAATCATCGCCCGTATCCATCCGGTCGGCCGTACGGGCGGCGAACCTTCAGATTATCGAGCTGCGCTGAATGGTGTTCTTGCCGCACGTCATTTCCCCGGCCTGATCAAGACCGGGGATTGCCTGGCCGTCGTCGCAACCTTGACGGAAGGGCCTTGAATTACCGCGCCGCGACAGCGCGGCGCGGATCATCACCCCGCTACGGCAGAGATCCGGAAAACCGGACAGCCGATAACGGAATTCAACCACAGAGGAGTGAACGATGAGATCGAATTTTTACCGCAGTATTGCCGCACTGGGCCTGACCATCGGCCTTGCCGCATCCGCAAATGCCGCCAGCCTCGAGCAGATCAAGAAGGACGGCTACATCCGTGGCGCCAGCGCCAACGAAGTTCCCTACAGCTTCATGGATGAGAGTGGTTCTGCCAAGGGTATCGGTCCGGATGTTGCCGCAGCCGTTCTGAAATCGATGGGCGTGAAGGAAGTCGACTGGACCGTGACGCCGTTCGGATCGCTGATCCCGGGCCTGAAGGCCAAGCGCTTCGACTTCGTTGCCGCCGAGCAGAATATCCTGCCCGAACGCTGCAAGCAGGTTCAATTCACCACACCGAACTCCAGCTACGGCGAAGGCCTGCTGGTGCCGAAGGGCAATCCAAAGAAGCTGCATTCCTATGAGGACATCAAGAAGGACCCGTCGCTGAAGGTCGCGATCGTGTCTGGGGCCGATCAGCTCGATTTCTTCCATGGGTTGGGCATTCCGGATTCACAGATCGTCATGATCCAGGCGAATGCGGACGCGCTTTCCACGATCCAGACCGGCCGTGCCGACGCCTATGCGGCAACCGAACTAACCGTCGCCAAGCTGGTTCAGGGCAGCACGAATGTCGAGCACGCAGCGCCGTTCACCGACCCGGTCATCAACGGAAAGTCGGTCAGAAGTTATGGCGGCTTCGATTTCCGGCCTGAAGACAAGGAGCTCTATAAGGCCTTCAACACAGCGCTTGAAGCCTTCAAGAAGACCGATGACTACAAGAAGATCCTGATGTCCTATGGTCTTAGCGATGAAAGCGTCGAAGCGGCACGCACCAAGAGCACCGAAGACCTTTGCGCGGGCAAGTGAGCTTATCGACAATCGGGAACGACCTGGCGGCAGTCTGCGGACGATCGCCAGGTCGCTCGGCCCCTCCCATCCTGGAACGGAGGTGACCCAAAAATGAGTTGGACACACTATCTTCCGGCATTGCTGAGGGGCGCGGAGGTGACGGCGATCATCGCCATTGCCTCGATGTTCTTCGGTGCGATCCTAGCGTTCGCAGCCGGCCTGGCGCGCTTTGCCGGAGGGCGGCTGCTGTCCTGGATCGCGATCGTCTATATCGAGATCTTTCGCGGGACATCACTTCTGGTGCAGCTCTTCTGGCTCTATTATGCGCTGCCGCTGATCGGGATCTCCTTCGACCCGATCACCACGGGCATCGCTGGCCTGGCACTCAACATCGGCGCCTATGGCGCGGAGGTCGTGCGTGGTGCGCTGCAGGCAGTTCCCGATACCCAGCATGAGGCGGCGCGAGCCTTGAATTTCGGGCATAGCCAGACGCTCTTCCATATCGTCCTGCCGCAGGCCGTCGTCGAAATGATGCCGGCCTTCGGCAATCTTGCCGTTCAGAACCTGAAGGATACGGCTTTGGTGTCGCTCATTTCGATCAGCGATCTGACCTTCCAGGCGCAGCAATTGCGCAATATCACGCTCGATAGCGTGACGATCTATTCGCTGACGCTCATCGGCTATTTCATCATGGCGCTCATCCTCGTCGCCTTCATGCGTTGGCTGGAGACGGTCTTGCGGCGCGGCCCCGCCTTTCCCGGGAGGGCGCCGGCATGATGTATGGCTTCACCTGGGATACGTCGACGACGCTGTCCTTTGCATGGTCGATCCTGCCGATCCTCGGCATCGGTCTGATCGTCACACTGGAGGCGGCGGCGGCCGGCTTTGCGATCGCCCTCGTTCTCGGCCTCGTCTTCGCCTTGCTCAGGCGCAGCCGCTTCATTGCGATCTCCTGGCCGACGGCTTTCGTCGTCGAGTTCCTGCGCGACACTCCGCTGCTTGTCCAGCTGTTCTTCATCTACTACGTCCTGCCGATCTACGGCATCACGCTGCCTGCCTTCCTGACCGGTGCGCTGGCCCTCGGGCTGCAATATTCGGCCTACACGTCCGAGGTCTATCGGGGTGGCCTCGATGCGGTGCCTCGAGGGCAATGGGAGGCGGCGACGGCCCTCAATCTCAGCCACGGCCGCACCTATTGGGATATCATCATCCCGCAGGCGATCCCCCGCATCATACCGGCCATGGGCAACTATCTCGTCTCCATGCTGAAAGAGACGCCGGTGCTCTCCGTTGTCACGGTGGTCGACATGCTCAACCTTGCCAATCTCATCGGAGATCGGACGTTTGAGTATCTGGTGCCGCTTTCCCTCGTCGGCCTGATCTTCCTCATCCTCACGCTCGTCTGCTCGGCAGCCATTCACTGGCTCGAAAAGGCGTTGCCGAAAAACGGAATTGCTTTGAGATGACGCAACCACTGATCCGCTTTCAAGATGTGACCAAGCGCTACGGCCACCTGACCGTGCTCGACAATTTCTGCTTCGATGTTATCCCTGGCGAGAAGGTGACATTGATCGGTCCTTCCGGCTCGGGAAAATCAACGGTCCTGCGCATCCTCATGACGCTCGAACCCTTCCAAGAGGGAACCCTGCATCTGGCCGGCATGTCCTACCACCAGGACAATGGTCGCGGACGGTTCCTCGCCAGCGAAGCGCATCTTCGCCAGATCCGCACTCATGTCGGAATGGTCTTCCAGAGCTTCAATCTGTTTCCGCACATGACCGTGCTGCGCAATGTCGTGGAGGCGCCGACCCGCGTGCTCGGGCTGGGGAGAGCGGAAGCCGAGTGCCGTGCGGTCGAACTTTTGCGCATGGTCGGGCTTTCGGAAAAGAAGGATCACTATCCGAGCCAGCTATCCGGCGGCCAGCAGCAGCGCGTTGCGATCGCCCGTGCGCTTGCCATGCGGCCGCGCGTCCTGCTGTTCGACGAGCCGACATCGGCACTCGATCCGCAGCTCGTCGGCGAAGTGCTCGGCGTCATCCGTGACCTTGCCCATGAACACGACCTGACCATGCTTTTGGTCACGCACGAAATGCGCTTTGCCCGCGAAGTGTCCGACCGCGTCTGCTTCTTCGACAAGGGTCGGATCTGCGAGCAGGGCAAGCCGGAAGAGATCTTCAGCACGCCCAGGCAAGAGCGCACCAAGGAGTTCCTGGGCTCGATCCTTTGACCGAAATCCGCTGCGGCAATGCTAGACGATCGAGCCGACGTCGAAGACGGGGGGTAGTTGTTCGAAGGTGCCGCGAACGGTTTCCAGCGCCGAGCGAAGGGCGGAGTGAGACAGGCGTCCGCCGAGACAGATACGGATGCCGCCGCCCGGTCGCTCTGCGCCGGCGACGAAGGGATCGGACGGCGTCACCGCGACGCCCTTGCGGGCCAGTGCCCGTACCAGACCCTCCTCCGTCCAGCGCTCCGGAACCGAAAGCCACGCGCAAAGCGACAGCGGATGACTGCCGGCAACGAATGGGGCCAGCACCTCGGAGACGATCATCTGTCGGGCCTCGGCCTCGCCTCGCTGGACGGCAAGCAGTGCTTGCGCCGTCCCATCCAGCACCCAGCGCGATGCCATTTCCGCAACGACATTGGTGGCGCTCCAGCCGGTAACGCGCAGGATCGACGCAGCGCGGATCGAGTAATGGGCCGGCACGACGAGATAGCCGATGCGCAATCCCGTCATCACGGATTTTGTAAAGCTGGTTACGAAGAAGCCGAGCTCGGGAATGAGATCGGGCATGGAGGGAAGCGCTTCCCGCAGCATCGGTTTGTAAACTTCGTCCTCGATGACGAAGATACCGTGCCGGTGGGCGATGTCGGCGATCGCGCGCCGGCGCTCGGCCCCCATGACATGGCTTGTTGGGTTGCCGAGCGAGGAGACGATGACAAGCGCCGACACGTCGCCGACGGCGCAGGCGGCCTCGAAGGCATCCGGCAAGATACCCTCATGATCTGTCGGAAGGCCGCGCAGGGTGAAGCCTAGAACATTGGCAAGGCCGATGATGCCGTGATCGGTCAGGTTTTCGGTCAGCACCACCTCACCCGGCCGCACGACCGAAGCGACGGCAAGAAAGAGACCGTGCGCCGCGCCGTTCGTGATCAGGATCCGATCGGCATCCGCCTTGACCGACAGGCCCGAGAGCCAGACCTGTGCTGCGGCGCGATGGGCATCGAGGCCGGCGATTGGCCGGCAAGGCCGCATGAAGCTGCTATTGTCGCTTTCGGCAAGCGCCTGCATGAGTTCCCTGGCCGATCGCTCATGCGCCTCGGTGTAGACGGCCCGGATGATGGAGAGATCGGCGCTGCCGCTCGGATCGCGATCGAGCATGAAGCTGTCGGCGCGTTCCGTGACACGGCTGCGCACGAAAGTGCCGCGTCCGACTTCGCCGCGCAGATAGCCGCGGCGCTCCGCTTCCTTGTAACTCAGGCTCACGGTCTGGACCGAGATTCCGAGCGAATGGGCGAGATCGCGATGCGTCGGCATCTGCGTGTGCACCGGCAGGATGCCATCATCGATGTCCGCGATGATCTTGTCGGTAAGCAGCTTGTGCTTGGTGACGCCCTTGCGATGCTGAAGGACGGGTTTCCAGGCACCATTGTCCTGGTCTTCTGAATCATGACGATACATGGATTAATCCGGTACAATTAGAGGAATCCATGTACACCATTCGCCGCGGGATGGCGACGACCGAATGCGATAACGCGGCCCCTTGTCAACAACGGGCCGCGTCATCGCCGCATAGATTGCCTGGAGCTATCTCGGCAAGGATCGGATCAGCGCTTCGAAAGCACGCTATCGATGGCGCCAGCCGCCGCCTTGACGACGGTATCGGCTTCCTCGCGCGTCAGGCAGAGCGGCGGCGCAAAGCCCAGGATGTCTCCCTGCGGCATGGCACGGCCGATGACGCCGCGCTCGAGCAGCGCTGCCGCCACCTGCGGACCGATCTTCTGCGCAGGGTCGAAGAACTTGCGGTCGTCCTTGTCCTCGACAAACTCGATGGCTGCCATCAACCCATCGCCGCGGACCTCGCCGACGTGGCTGTGGCCGCCGACGGCCTTGGCAAGCTCGGAGCGGAAGTATGCGCCGGTCGAGCCCGCGTTTTCGACAATGCCGAGTTCATCGACCAGTTCAAGATTGGCGATGCCGGCGGCTGCGCAGATCGGATGGGCGGAATAGGTCCAGCCATGGCCGATCGCGCCAAGCTGATCCGACCCTTGCACGAGCACCTGCCACATCTTGTCAGAGACGATGCTGCCGGAAAGCGGCGCATAGGCCGAGGTCAGGCCCTTGGCGATGGTGATCAGGTCCGGCTTCATCCCGTAATGATCGGAGCCGAACATCGAGCCGAGACGGCCAAAGCCGGTGACGACCTCGTCGGCAACGAGCAGGACGTCATATTTGTCGAGAACGGCCTGGATCTTCTGCCAGTAGGTCTTCGGCGGCGGAACGATGCCACCGGTGCCGAGGATTGGTTCGCCGATGAAGGCTGCGACCGTTTCCGGACCTTCGGCGAGGATCATCTCCTCCAGCTTGTCAGCGCAATGCTGCGCAAACTGTTCCTCGCTCATCGACCGGTCGGCGCGGCGGAAGTAGTAGGGCGCTTCGGTATGCAGGATCGGCGCTCGTGGCAGGTCGAAGGCCTTGTGGAAGAGTTCGAGGCCTGTAAGGCTGCCCGTCATGACGCCAGAGCCATGATAGCCGCGCCAGCGCGATATGATTTTCTTCTTGTCGGGGCGACCGAGAATATTGTTGTAGTACCAGATGAGCTTGATGTTGGTCTCGTTGGCATCGGAGCCGGAAAGGCCGAAGTAGACGCGACTCATGCCTTCGGGCGCGCGGTCGATGATCATCTTCGAAAGCGTGATCGAGGCTTCCGTGCCGTGGCCGACATAGGCGTGGTAATAAGCAAGGTTTTTAGCCTGCCCGGCGATCGCATCGGCAATCTTCTGGCGGCCATAGCCGACGTTGACGCAATAGAGGCCGGCAAAGGCATCGAGGCTCTTCCGGCCGTTGGTATCGGTGATGTAAACGCCTTCGGCTCCGGAGATGACACGGGTCGGCGTTTCGCCGCGGGCGTGCATTCCCATGTGGGTCGAGGGATGGAAGAAGTGGTCCCGGTCCCAGGCGTTGAGTTCGTTGCGCTTGTCCAACATGTTATGGTTCCTTCTTTTCTATTGGGAGCGTCAGGCTGTCGTGTCGACGCAGAGATATTTGAGCTCGGTGAAGGCCTCGATGCCGTGGCGGGAGCCTTCGCGGCCGAGGCCGGATTGCTTCCAGCCGCCGAATGGGATCGGGCCGCCGGTAATCTTCACGCGGTTGATGGCCACCATGCCGTATTCGAGTGCCCGTCCAAGCCGCATCTGGCGAGCGCCGTTCGCCGTCACGACATAGGCAACCAGACCGTATTCGGTGTCGTTCGCCCGTGTGACGACCTCGTCTTCGGTATCGAAGGAGGTTACGGCGGCGACAGGTCCGAACGTTTCCTCATGCATGATCAGGGCATCCGGCGCGGGATCGGCGAGCAATGTCGGCTGGAAGAAGAGTGGGCCGGCGGCGTGGCGTTTGCCGCCGGTGACCAGCCGTGCGCCACGCTTTAAGGCGTCTGCAACTTGTTCCTCGACCTTGGCAACGGCGCGTTCGTGCATGAGCGGGCCGATCTCGACGCTACGATCCAATCCGTTTCCGACCTTAAGGGCTTCGATGCGCTTGGCGAAGGCAGAAACGAAAGCGTCCATGATCGAGCGCTGAACGAAAATGCGGTTGGCCGCGAGGCAATCCTGGCCGGAAGTCGCGAATTTGGCATTGACGGCAATATCGACCGCGCGGTCGAGATCGGCATCGTCGAAGACGATCAAAGGCGCATGACCGCCAAGCTCCATGACAAGCCGTTTCATGCTTGCGGCGCACTGGCCGGCGATCAATTTACCAATGCTGGTCGAACCGGTGAAGCTCAAGGCTCTGACGCGCGGATCGTCGCAGAGGACGCCGACAATGGTTGCTGCATCGCCGGTCACGACGTTGAACACACCCGCCGGAAGGCCGGCGCGTTCGCCAAGCTCGGCAAGTGCCAGCGCCGACAGTGGCGTTTCGGATGAGGGGTGGGCGACGACAGTGCAACCGGCGGCAAGGGCGGCGGCCGCCTTGCGGGTAATCATCGCCGCGGGAAAATTCCAGGGCGTGACGATGCCGACGACACCCAGGGCCTCCCTGCGAACGAACATTTCGGCATCGGGCAGATGACTGCTGACGCTCTCGACATTGATGCGCTTGGCTTCCTCGGCATACCACTCGATAAAGCCAGCGGCATAATCGATCTCACCGCGGGATTCGGCGAGCGGTTTGCCCTGTTCCAGCGTCATGATGAGCGCCAGATCCTCGCGTGCCTCGAGCATGAGGTCATGCCATCTGCGCAGGATCGCCGACCGCTGCTGCGGCAGCAGCGAGCGCCAGGCGACAAAAGCCTCCGCTGCGGCGTCGACGGCGTTGATGGTCTCTTGCTTGTCGAGACTGGAAACCCAGGCGAGCGTCGCGGAAGATGCCGGGTCTTTCACTTCGAAGCTTTGATTGGCCTTGCCCGCGACCCAACGGCCAGCGACATAGGAGAGGTCTCGCAGGAGATGACGGTCGTTCAGCCGCGAAAGGGCTTCATGATAGGTGGCGCGGGCGTGGAGCGCGGTCATGGTCGGGTCTCTCGTTCCAGATGCTCCAATGCTGGCACGGAACGCCGCGAGAGATTGTCCATTGCTGGCAGGCAGAAGAGAGAAAGGATCTAAAAAGCGGGGCGACGGTAGAGAGTTTCTCTATTTGTCGCTGGGCACACCTTGAGAAAGCAGATCGATGACGGGCAGCACGGTCTCCTCCTTCACCGTCTTGGTCACGATATAGGTGAAATAGCGTTCTATGCCGAGGTCGCGATCAAGGAGATCGTCAATCAGCCGCTGGTAGGCGTCGATATTGGCCGCCATGATTTTCAAAATATAGTCGACGCCGCCGCCGACTGCCCAGCAGGCAACGATTTCTGGCGTCGCGGCAATTGCGCGTTCGAAGCGCTCGAAATCGGCCTGGCGATGATTGGCAAGGGTTAGTTCCACCATGACGCTGGCGATCGGAGCGAGACGCCGCAGTGACAGATGCGCATGATAGCCTGTGATGATCCCGGCCTTTTCCAACTTTCGAAGACGCAGCCAGCACGGGGTAGGGGACAATCCGACCTTGTCGGCAAGTGCGAGCTTGGTGATCCGGCCATCAAGTTGAATGGCATCGAGTATCCGCAGATCGATTGCATCTAATTTCATTGGAAAGCTGCTTATTGTCCCTCATCGTTCTCAGACCAGTAGCATTTGAGGTTTGAGCTGATAAGCCTTCTGCACGAGGGTCGTGTTCCGGATCCATTGTTTTCGGTACCAAGGCCGCCCGCTTTGCATTGTGTCACGCGGTCGCCGTCTTCCCCAGGCCGCACTCTCATGCGGGTCTATCGCTAGGTCGCAATGGAACCTCTGCTGCTCTCGGCTGCTATCATCGGGCCGGAGAATGTATCGATTGCCGGGTAGTCCGTCGGCTGTGCCAAGATCGTTATTCGGCAAGCCGACCGATCATTCTGCTCAAGATGCTAGTCCCGCACCGCCCCCATCTCCGCTTCCATCTCGGCCATATCCTGAAACCGGTCGGCAATGCGTGCATGCGCGCGACCGTTGTCGGAGGCGCCGATCGCCACGATGATCTCGTCCGGGCCGGGCGCATCGGCGATCTGGAAATTCGCGGTGAGGAAGTGCGAGCGCTTGCCTGTTTCGCTCTTGTGCATCATTGGCAAAGACAGAAGAGCGCCTGGCGCGTTGCGGGTGTTTGTAAATTCCAGATAGTTGGTTCCGCCGATTGCTTCGCGGAAAGGATTGCCGAAGCGCAGCGTATGGATCAACGCTGACCCGTGCTCTATTTCGCCGTTGACGCCGACAGCGGCTGCCTTGCCGCAGGCCTCGATCCTGTCGGCCGGTATTTGTCCGAGCAGCCGTTTCGTCATTTCCCGACTCAACTCGCCGGCGATGCGGATGATTTCAGGTCTTAGATTCTCGACAAAGCCGCGTCCGGCCCAGGGGTTGGGGATGATGGCCGAGACCACGACGATATTGACTGGTCGAGACGCCGTCCGGCCGCCTTCGACGAGCGTTTCTTCCAGAAAGGTGCAGATTTTTCTGATCTCGAGTGTCATTGCGAAGCGCCACTATATCCGGTTGAGGTTGATCAAAGACTAGCTGGAACTCACGATGCTTCATCCTTGATTTCGAGGAAGTCATTGTAAAAACTTCCACCGAAACGAAGTAGACTTGCTGCGCGGGTGCACGCATGATGCTGATCGGGCCGCAGGAGGCCGGCCTGGGAGACGTGGCCGTTGGATCAGAAATCTCAGATATTGTCCCTTAGGGACGTCGCCAGCCAGATCAATAGCGGCGGGGATCTTGCGACCATCTTGCAGCACCTCGTTGCCGCCGCCTGTCGCCACGCCAACTGGGCGCTCGGTTCCGTCATGGGCATCGATGCCGCCCACGGTTATGCCCATGTCATCGTTCGCCACGATCCCACACTGATCGAACGGCAATTGCCTGACAAATGGGAGCTTGCGACAAGCCCATCCTTGATCGCGCTCCAGCGCAACGAACCTGTCTATATCCGCGACGCAAGAGAGTCCGCTGAATTCCCGGGCTATCGCAAGGAGGCCTTCGAGCGCGACTATCGAACCGTTCTGGTCATGCCGATGAATTGCCGGGATGCGGAGGGGCGGCCAATGGTGCTGAGCGTCATCGCTCGCCAGGTCACCGATGTTTCCGAGGAAGATCTCGCATTTCTCGGCACGATCATCCATCTGGGCGCCATAGCCGTCGAGCGGGAACATCGGCTGGAGGCTGAAAAGCGGTCGGCGCAGAGGCTTGAACGCGCTTTAGAGACACATACGTCGCTTCTGGAGCATGTCCTCAGCGATGGGGCCGTCTCGTCGTTGTCGGCTATAGTCGGCACGATGTTCGCCAACCCGCTTGTCGTGGTTGACTTTACCGCCAATCAGCTGATTGCCGGTCGATCGCCTCTGGCATCCCTTGACGACAGCTCCTGGCAGGAAATGGCCTCGAACGCTCTCGCACGATCCCTTGTGAAAACCGCGCGCGATACAATCGAGACTGGCGTGGCCGACACAGCCAGCCTGTTTCTCGACGACGGCGGGAGGCGCTTCAAGCTATCCACCCGCATTGAGCCGCTGAGGGTCGATATGCAGCTGGTCGGCGCTCTGATTATCTTCCCGACCGAACGGGAGTTCAGCGACCTCGACCTGCTTATGCTTGACAGCGCCAAATTCGCGCTCAGCGTCCAGATGATGCGTAGTTTCATCCGCTTTCGCTTTGAAACGCGCACGCAGAGCGAATTGTTTTTCGAGGTCGTCGAGGCGAGGTGGCGCAATGCCAATGATATCGCCCTGCGCGCCCAGCGCCTGGGTCTTGGCTTTTCAACCCCTCAACAGATGATCGTCGTCGACTTCCCGGAAAAGACCAAGGCGTTCGGAGGGGCGTCCGTCGATGTGGAGCACACGCTCTCGCGGATCATGCAGCAGGTGCAATTGCCGGCAAGCCTCATTGCGATCGATGGCGGCGTTGTTTGCCTTGTTCCCTACGATGCTGGCAAGAAGCAGGAGCGCACAGCCAAGCTTACGCGCCGTATCGCCGAAGAGCTCGGCCGCTATTTCGATGAGGAGCCCATCGTCGTTGCCGGCAGTCGCTGCGCGACCCTTGCCGACTATCCCTCGGCCTGGGAGCGATGTGGCCGAATGATCCGCATCGGGCGGTCCTTCGGTCTGACTGGGGCGCTTGCCGCGCAGGATTTCGGGCCATTGCCGATGCTGGTGGCCGCGTCCGAGACCGGCGATATCCGCAATTTCGTGCAGGACAGTGTCGGTGCCATCGCGGAGCACGATCGCGAGAATGGCACCCCCTATCTCGAAACTTTGTCGACCTATCTTCAGGAAGGCTGCCGCAGTCAGGCCTGTGCCGATACGATGGGCCTGCACGTGACGACGCTGCGCTATCGCCTGTCGCGGATCCAGGAGCTCTTTGGTGTCGATGTCGAAAGTCCTGACAAACGCTTCGCCATCGAATTGGCCATCCGTCTTCACGGCGTCATCGACAATCGAGTGGCCGCCGAAAAATAACCGCCCACAGCCGGTATTCGCGGTCTGATAGCGCCTGCCTCCGGCTGTCTTTCATCTCCTAAGGATCGCAGGAGAAGTTTTCCACCCACTCCGTCGAAGCCAAGGAAGAACAGCCGGCTGGGCAGCGATACCTTCCTCTTCATGAAACGGAGGAGGCACGAAGGCATGGCGGAGACAGCGGCAAAGGTGGATGCGCCGATCGACCCGATCGCCCTGCGTCGGGCATTCGGAACCTTCGTAACGGGCGTCACGATCATCACAACCCGCGACGCAGACGGAACGCCGCGCGGCATGACAGCGAACTCGTTTACCTCCGTCTCGCTCGACCCGCCGCTGCTTCTGGTCTGCATCGCAAAGTCGGCGTCCAGCTTTCAGGCCTTCACAGGTGCCGGTTGCTTCGCCGTCAATATCTTACACGAGGGGCAGGTCGGAGTATCCGCGACCTTCGCCTCCAAGTCGCCGGACAAATTCCAGTCCGTCACCCACGATAGCATCCATACCGGCGCACCGGTGCTCACCGACAGTCTCACTTGGTTCGACTGCACGACCTACAACACCATCGACGCGGGCGATCATGCCGTGCTGATCGGCGAAGTGCGCGCCTTCGGCACCAGCCCGACAGCGCCACTCGGCTTCTGCCGCGGCCGTTATGCCAGCGTCAAGGATCCGCTGCCCGCCGGCTGGCTCGCATCGCATGGGATGATTATAGGCTATCTTATCGAGGCCGGTGACGGCCTGTTGCTGCGTTCAGATGGCAAGAGCGGCTGGGTGCTTCCCTCTGCACGCCGCCGCAAGGCCGATAGTCAGCTTGTAGTCGAAGGCGGCGATGCGCTGAGCCTCGTGCCGGAGGAAACCTTCCTCTACTCGGTCTTTGACGTTGCCGATAGCGATCCGGGTTATCTCGTCTATCGCGCCCGGCTGGCGGGCGAGGGCGCCGGCATCAATATACCTGCCGATCTCCGCGTCTTCGCCATCGACGATCTGCCCTACGAGGCGATCGCCACCCACGAACTGCGCTCGATGCTGCGCCGCTATGTACGCGAGCGTCAGGCGGGCCGGTTCGGCATCTACATAGATTCAGACGATGGCGGCCGCGTCGCGATGATCGACGGCCAAGCGCGCAGCTGGATCCAAGCTTCCCAAGACCAAGGACATTGACATGAAGACGACTGTCAGCTCCATCGAAGGTTCGCGCCAGGGCCTGTTCATCAACGGCGAATTCGTAATGCCGAAGAACGGCAACTATATCGCCAGCTACGACCCGACCACGGGCACAGCCTGGTACGACTTCGCCGAAGCCGATGACGATGACGTCACGGCGGCCGTCGCGGCCGCCAATGCCGCCTTCCGCAATCCCGCCTGGCGGCGGATGACGCAGACCGACCGCGGCGCGCTGGTTCGCAAACTTGCAGAGCTTGTAAGAGCCAATGCCGATACACTTGCCGAGATCGAGACGCGCGACAACGGCAAGCTGCTCAAGGAAACCCGGGCGCAGATGCGCTCCATGCCGGACAGCTACCATTATTTCGCCGGCATGGCCGACAAGCTGCAGGGCGACACCATCCCGATCAACCGTATGGACACGCTGAACATCAACCTGCGTGAGCCACTCGGCGTTGTCGGCATGATCACGCCTTGGAATTCGCCGCTGATGCTTCTGACCGGAACGCTCGCGCCGTGCTTGGCGATCGGCAATACCGTCGTTATCAAACCATCGGAACATGCCACTGCCTCAACGCTGGCACTTGCCGAACTGATCCATGAAGCAGGCTTCCCCCCCGGTGTCGTCAACGTCGTCACCGGCACCGGCAAGAGCGCCGGCGAGGCGCTGACCCGCCATCCGGGTGTCGCCAAATATGTCTTCACCGGCAGCACCGCGACGGGCCGCCGCATTGCCGGAAATGCCGCGCAGAACCTCGTGCCCTGCTCGATGGAACTCGGGGGGAAGTCGCCGCATGTCGTCTTCGGCGATGTCGAGATCGAGCACGCCGTCAATGGTGTCGTCTCCGGCGTCTTTGCCGCTGCTGGCCAGACGTGCGTCGCCGGTTCGCGCTGCTTCGTCGAGGCCAGCATCTACGACAAGTTCATCGATGCGCTGATTGCCCGCACCGCCCGCATCCGCGTCGGCTTGCCGACGGCGGATGACACCGATATCGGCCCGCTCGCGTTGGCTGATCAGCTTTCCAAGGTCGAGGGTTACGTTGCATCGGGCGTCAAGGAAGGCGCCAAGGTCGCAGCCGGTGGTCGACGGCCGCAGAAGGAAGGCCTTTCGAGCGGCGGCTGGTACTACGAACCGACAGTCATGGTCGATGCGCAGAACGACATGGGCTTCATGCGCGATGAAATCTTTGGCCCTGTGGTCGGCGTCATGCCGTTCCGCGACGAGGCGGAGATGATCATGCTCGCCAATGACAGCCATTATGGCCTCGCCTCCGGCATATGGACCAAGGATATCGATCGTGCTTTGCGCTTCGCCAACCAGATCGAAGCCGGCACCGTCTGGGTCAATACCTACCGTTCGGCCTCCTTCATGTCCGCCAATGGCGGCTTCAAGGAGAGTGGTTACGGACGGCGCGGCGGGTTCGAGGTGATGCACGAATTTTCGCGGCTGAAGAACGTCATCATCGATTACTCCGGCGCCATGCAGGACCCCTTCGTCATCCGTCTGAAGTGACGGCGCGCACAAAACTGAAGCCGAAAGGGAGGCTAGCAGATGAAATTCGCAGTATCGCTAACCATGGAGCGCTTCTCGCCCGACGTTCCGATGTCGAGGGTCAAGGACAATCTGCTGGAACTGGCCCGCATGGCCGACGAAGGCGGCTTCGAGGCATTGTGGACCGCTGAGCATCACACGATCGAGTGCACGATCTCTCCCAATCCATTCCAGACTCTGGTCTGGCTGGCACAGCATACTCAGCAAATCCGCCTGGGCACCTCGACGCTGGTCGCGCCCTACTGGAGCCCGATCCGGCTCGCCGGCGAATCTGCGCTATGCGATCACCTGACCAACGGTCGCCTGGAATTCGGCATCGCCCGCGGCTCCTACCAGTATGAGTTCGACCGGATGGCCGGCGGCATGCCGCAGCAGGAGGGTGTTGCCTACATGAAGGAGATCGTGCCCGCAGTGAAGAAACTCTGGGCTGGCGACTATGCTCATGACGGCCACTACTGGAAATTTCCCGTAGCGACCTCAGTGCCGAAGCCGCTGCAGCAGCCGCATCCGCCGATTTGGGTCGCCGCTCGCGATCCCGGCTCGTTCGACTGGGCGATCGCCAATGGCGCCAGCATTTTGTCCACGCCACTCTCAGCGCCCGCAGCCGAAATCCAGGTTCTGTCCGAAAAGTTCAACAAGGCCGTCGCCGACCATCCGGAAGTGCCGCGTCCGCGCTTCATGATGCAGCGTCGCACCTGTGTTTACGACAAGCCGGACGGCTGGGAACTCGCGGTAAAGCACAGCATGGATTATGGCCGGGCTTTTGAAAACCTCATGCAGAATATCGGCACGGTCCGCGAGGGGTTCCCTGAAGCCGTGCCCTACGAGGCGGTGAAGGGGAAGGACAATTATAACCCGGATAATATTCGCAACAACCTGATGTTCGGGACACCGGACGAAGCGATCGAGAAACTGCTGGTATATGAGTCCGCAGGGGTCGACCAATATTGTCTCGGCCTGACGTTTAACCTGCCTTTCGAACTGCAGAAGCGCACGCTCGAGCTGTTTAGCAAGGAAATCCTGCCCTTCTTCGCCGCGCGCGAAAAGGAGCAGACGCGCAAAACGGCGGTGGGCTGATATGACAGAGACCCAGCGCCACACCGTCGGTGACGTCACGCTCAATTATCGCATCGATGGCAGCGGCGATCCGCTCGTGTGTATTCATGGCGTCGGCTCCTATCTGGAAGCCTGGTCCGGCGTGGTCGAGCGTCTGAAGGATCGTTTTACGATCCTCACCTTCGACCTTCGTGGCCACGGTCACTCGAGCCGGATAAAGGGACGTTACGAAATCGACGATTTCGTCAACGAGGCACTGGCGCTTGCCAACAAGGCAGGGTTTTCGAGCTTCAATCTCGCCGGCTTCTCGCTCGGCGGCCTGATTGCCCAGCGTTTGGCGCTGACGCATCTGACCCGGCTGCGCAAGCTGGTCTTGCTTTCGACGGTTGCCGGCCGCACGCCGGAGGAACGCAACCGCGTTCTGGAGCGGCTGGCTGCATTGCGCATCGGCACGCCTTCCGATCATCACAAAGCCTCGCTGTCGCGTTGGCTGACGGAAGAGTTTCAGGAGGGCAACCCTCAGATCATCGCGTGGTTGCGCAAGCGCGACGCGGAAAATGATCCCGAGTGTTACGCCGCTGCCTATCGCGTGCTGGCGGAGACAGATTTTGGCGGGTTTCTGGATCAGATCCGCTGTCCGACGCTGATTGCAACAGGCGAGGACGATCTCGGCTCCAATCCGCGCATGGCTCGCTACATGCATGATCGTATTCCGGGTTCCGAGCTTCGGATTTTGGCCGGCCTGCGTCACTCGATCCTCATCGAAGCGCCTGAGACAATCGCGGCGCTACTGCGTGAATTCCTGATCGGAGAGCCGGCTCATGGATGAAATTCTGAAGCGCGAGGGCGAGGCTGTCAGGCGCAAGGTTCTGGGCGACGACTATGTCGATCGGGCGATCGCCGCCGCCGATGCTTTCTCGAACCCCTTTCAGGATCTGCTCAACGAATATTGCTGGGGCGTCGCCTGGACCGACAATGCGCTTGATCTCAAGCAGCGCAGCCTTCTCAATCTGGGAATGCTGGCAGCCTCAAATCGGATGCATGAATTCGGCGTGCATTTTCGCGGGGCGATCCGCAACGGCCTGAGCGATGACCAGCTTCGCGCAGCACTGGTTCAGATCGCGATCTATTGCGGAATTCCAGCCGGGGTAGAGGCGTTTCGCGTCGCGCGGTCTGTTCGTGATGACATGAAGCGGAAAGGCGAGCTTTGAGTTCTCATTTCCGAAGGAAAAAACCGCCTGTGACCGCTCGATATTGCCGGAAGACACACGATCCTCAGGAGGATCAAGGTTAATGCGATGTTGCGGATGAGAGCCGCATCATCACGACGATCCAATAATGAAAACAAAGGGAACAAATTGATGACAAGACTAGCAAGAATGGCGGCAGTCGCCGCATCGCTCGCCGTTACCATGGTTGCCATACCTGCCAATGCCGGTACCGTGCTGGACCGTGTGATGGCCGCGAAAACCCTCAAGGTGGCAACCGACGCCAACTGGGCGCCGCAATCTTTCATGAACGACAAGAATGAGCTCGATGGCTTCGACGTCGATGTGGCCAAGAATGTCGGCCAGCGTCTTGGGGTGAACGTTGAGTTTGTCACCCCAGGCTGGGATATCATCACCGCCGGAAAGTGGGCCGGTCGCTGGGATGTGGATGTCGGCTCAATGACGCCCAGCAAGGAGCGCGCCAAGATCTTCGACTTCCCTGCGGTCTATTACTACACGCCTGCGGTGGTCGCCGTACACAAGGACAGCAAGGCAACCAAGGTTTCCGATCTCGACGGCAAGGTTGTGGGCACGACCGCAACGTCGACGTTCGAAGCCTATGCCAAGCAGGATCTGACGCTCGATGCGGCGGGTGCACCTCCCTTCAAATACGAGTTCAAGCCGAAGGAAGTCAGGTCCTATGCGAACTCGACCACGGCTTTCGACGATCTGCGTCTCGGCGACGGCACGCGTATCGACGCGGTCGTCTCCTCGCTGCCGAGCGTGCATGATGCCATCAAGGCCGGTTATCCGATCAAGCAGCTGGGTGAACCAGTCTTCTACGAGCCCCTCGCCATCGCCATCGAGCACGGCGACAAGGAGTTCAACGAAAAGATTGCAGATGCCATCAAGGACATGAAGGCCGACGGTACCCTGAGCAAGCTCTCGGTCAAATGGTATGGCATCGACTACACGGTCGTGAAGTAAAAACAGATCAATCCCGGCGGCTCGCACGATCGAGCCGCCGAACTGATTGAAGGGGAAAGAGATGCTTTATCCCGATACGGTCGAATCCGAAATCCTGGTGCACAAGCCTTGGTTCGTCGCCACGCTTTTCGCGGCGGTGCTGGTTATTTTTCTAGTGTTCAATTTGACCGGTACGTCGTTTGGCGAGCTTATGCGCCCGGTAATCGGCGACCCGGCAACATCGGGTCTCTACGGGCGCTTCGCGATTGCATTCGCCATTGCCGTGATGTTTGCCCTCAATGTGGTGCTGATCGGCTTCGCGCCACTCAGGCTGCAGATCGCCATCGTATGGCTCGAATTGCTGATCCTCTTTCTCGCCTTCTTCGAGACCTTTCATCTGAGCCTGCCATTTATCGAGGAAAAGCTGCCTTTCATGATCACGCAGGGGCTGGTGACGACAATCTATGTGTCGGCCATTTCGATCATCGTTGCCTCGGCGATTGCCGTTCTGGGCGCAGTGGCAAAGCTTTCGAACAACGGCTTTGCCTACGCGATCGCCAGCTTTTACACCTCGTTTTTCCGCGGTTTGCCGCTGCTGATGCAGGTTTACCTGATCTATCTCGGGCTGCCTCAGCTCGGCTTCGTGATCGATGCGGTTCCGGCCGGTATCCTGGCCCTGTCTCTTTGCTACGGCGCCTATATGACCGAGATCTTCCGTTCGGGCATCCAGAGTATCGATCGAGGCCAATGGGAAGCCTCGCGCTCAATGGGGTTCGGCTTCGGAATCACGATGCGCAGGATCATACTGCCGCAGGCGCTCCCCGTCATCATTCCGCCGACCGGCAACCAATTCATTTCAATGCTGAAGGACAGTTCGCTCGTTTCGGTGATCGGCGTATGGGAGCTGATGTTCCTGGCGCGCACGCTGGGACAGAAGACGTTCCAGCACATGGAAATGCTGATTTCTGCCGCCATGCTCTATTGGATCCTATCGATCTGCCTGGAGCTCGTCCAGTCGCGCATTGAGCGGCATTATTCCAGGAGCAAAGTGCGATGAACGGCGACAAAATTATCGAGGTCAAGAACGTCTCGAAATGGTATGGCAGCTTCAAGGTGCTGGCGGATATCAACCTGACCGTCAGCAAGGGAGAGCGCATCGTCGTGTGCGGTCCGTCCGGCTCGGGCAAGTCGACGCTGATCCGCTGCTTCAACCGGCTTGAGGCGCATCAGCAAGGCGAAATCACCGTCAACGGCATTCCGCTTCATGACCGCATGCGCAATGTCGGCGATGTGCGCAAGAATGTCGGCATGGTGTTTCAGCACTTCAACCTCTTCCCGCACATGACGGTGCTGATGAACTGCATGGTCGGCCCCATGTGGATCAAGCGCAAGTCGGAAGCCGAAGCCAGGCAAACGGCACTACGCTTCCTGGAGCGCGTCCGAATTCCAGAGCAGGCGAACAAATATCCGGTTCAGCTCTCCGGCGGCCAGCAGCAGCGCGTCGCGATCGCCCGGTCGCTCTGCATGCAGCCGCAGATCATGTTGTTTGATGAACCCACATCCGCGCTTGATCCCGAGATGGTCTCGGAAGTTCTCGAAACGATGACGAGCCTTGCCAGAGATGGCATGACGATGGTGTGCGTTACGCACGAAATGGGCTTTGCGCGCGCGGTCGCCGATCGGGTTATCTTCATGAATTCCGGCCAGATCGTCGAAGAAGGCACCCCGCAGGATTTCTTCGCCAATCCACGCCACGAGCGAACAAAGCTCTTCCTGAGCCAGATTTTAAAGCACTGATGGCCGGCGCGGCGCTGCAGGAACCCGTTCGCGCGCAAGTCGAAGGAACGATGACGCCCAGGTGACGCATAAGAGCGGTGCGATCGTGCGAAAGGCTTGTCAGTTGAGGAAGGTTTGTCAGCGCGGCGGCGACAGCTGCATGGCGACCTGTGCCAACCTTCGCTTAGGTTGCGGGGGGAGATACGCATTGGCGCTCGTGTCATCAAACACGGTCATCCACCCGTGCCGCCTGCTGCGCGCGTGCTGGCCCATGCCGGTATGCCCGAGGTCGAGAAGCATCGTCTGAAGGCAATGTTGGAAGGGGCGGATCCAGTAATACTGTTTGCGAGGATTCGCACCGCCGAGGAGGAATTCGGAAGGCAGGTCGATCGACGTGGCCTAACCAGGCCCGCGGCAGAGCCACAGGAGGACTTGGTCGATTGCTTTTCAGAATGCCTCAACTTGCACTCTGTGAACGGGCAGCCGAGCGATCTTATGACGTGTGGTTGCAATTTTATTGAGTTCATCGTTTACGGACTGGCACGCGTAGTTTCAGCGGACGGGTCAACTGCAACCGCGATCTTGCCCCGGATGCCGTTGTTCGGGGTTTCAAGACGAGCATGGGCTTGAGAGAGCTCAGCGAGCGCATAAACTGCACCCACGTGTGGACGTAGTTGACCGCGCTCAACCAGCCTGGTCAGTTCATCCAGCTTGCCGCGGATCTGTCTCGTGAAGACAAAGTGATAACTTGCGTTCTTGCCCCACGCTTCAATAAGGTTTTGTGGTTGTGCGATGTCCACGATCGTGACAACACGCCCAAGTTGCGCGAGCACGTCCGGGCTGCGGGACAAGGTGTCGCCACCAATGGTGTCAAAAACGACGTCAACCCCGCTGCCGTCCGTTTCTCGCATAATGGCGCTGATATAATCTTCCTTTTTGTAGTCGATAACTACATCCGCCCCCATATCTCGTGCGAATTCGAAGTTATCCTCGCGTACAGTCGTAAATACCTTCGCACCGATGGCTTTCGCGACCTGGATCGCAACATGACCGACACCTCCTGCGCCGCCATGGATCAGGATGCCTTCCCCCACTCTCAGAGCTGCGCGCTCAACGAGGGCTTCCCACACCGTCCCGCCAACCAGACTGAGACTTGCTGCTTCGACATGGCTTAGCGATGAGGGTTTCCTTCCGATAATGGTTTCCTTCGCAACGTGGTATTCGGCATAGCTACCCGGTCCGTCGAAAATTTGCGGGGTGTACCAGACTTCATCTCCAGGAGCGAACATCGTCACGCCTGGTCCGACTTCTTCAACGACGCCCGATACGTCATGCCCTGTAATAGCCGGGAGTGGGACATAGTCGCGATAGTCACCTCGTCGAACCTGGTAGTCCAACGGGTTGATTGACGTGGCGTGTACGCGCACGAGGACTTCTCCCGCATGCGGAACAGGCTTTGGCACCTCGCGTAGCTCGAACGATTCCGGGCCACCAAAAGAGTTGAGCGTCATCGCTTTCATTGCAGTTCCTCGTTTCAGTAAAAAGGGATATAGGAATTTCTCGATATGATGAGATAAATGATCACAGTTCTTTTCCTATGGTACAGGCCAGAGCACTGATCGTCGCTTCGTTCCGCTTATAGTAAGTCCATTGACCGATGCGTCTGACTTCGACCAGGCCAGCCCGTTGCAGCGTTGCAAGATAGTCGGACACTGTCGACTGCGAAAGTCCGACACCTTCCTGTATACTGCTGACGCAAACCCCCACCGTAAGAACATCACCCTCGTCCTGGGGAGGGAAGTTCTTCACGGGATCCTTCAAACCCCGCAGGATTTCAAGGCGCGTTCGATTTGAAAGGGCTTTGAATATTTCGAGCAAATCCATGTCGCCTTGATATCGAGATTTACCGATATGTCAATACGAAAGGCTTCTGCGGTTCTGCTGTATGAAAGTGGAGAGGCCTTATTGATGATCGATTTCCGCAGGTGTGGCTCAGCGAAGTCGATGACTCATCAGGACATTACGTTCCGCGGTTATCCGAGCCAGACCGTGGGCTAATTGTACCGACTGATTTCGAGATCGGGATCCTCGATCGCATTCCATCCAGAAGCCGAGCCTTCTAAACCATGCACGCAGGCCGAAGAGTTCCATTCGGACTTTGCGGAACCATGCGATTGCCAATGCTTTATCGCATGTGGTGGCCGGCTCGACAACCGCCCGTCACCACTATGCTCTTTGAACTCGACTTCCCGTTAGCTATCGCCACAGTGCGTCGATGTGGCCAGGCCCCGGATGATCAGTTCCAAACCCGCTTCGAACGCAGCTTCATGATCGATTTTCGTACTTGTCTGATCGTGATCGATAGCGTCATGCGGATGCAGGTCGGCTTGCTCCTCCAGTACACTTCCCACAGTAAACCGCCCCGCCACGATCATTGCCATTGTGGCATCTTTCTCCGGAATTCCGTTTGCTACCATGTAGGCAATTTTCAGCACAATTCTCTCCATGTCGCTCTGCCTCGGGCGGGTGCCAGCGTGTAACCGGGCGCCATCCCGCCGAAGTAAGAGCGTACGCCGAAAGCTGCGCATATTGTCGGCAAACCAATCGCGCCAATCATCTGCCGCAGCGGGTAAGGGAGCACTCGCATGCGGCTCCATCGCTGCGTCTGCCATTGCGGCGAGCAATTCAGCCTTACTCCGAAAGTGCCAGTACAGCGCCGGCTGCTCGATGCCAAGCCGCTTTGCCAAACGCCTCGTACTGACGTCGTCAATGCCAACTTCATCAAGCAGCGCAAGAGCCTCGTCGATTACGGCTTCGCGATTCCATCTCGCCACGGATTGCTTCCTTATCACTGATACACTATATCACCGATAAGGTTGTGACACATTCTTGAGGTGAATGCTATGGGGCATAAAAATGTTGAGGAAATTCCGGTCCTGATCGTTGGAGGAGGGATTGTCGGCCTGTCCGCTGGCCTCTTCCTGCACCGTCATCGCGTTCCGTTCATTCTGATTGAACGGAATCAAGACGCTTCCCCACTTCCTCGCGCACGCGGATTTTCGGCGCGGACCCTGGAGTTGTTTCGATCTGTCGGGCTTCAGGAAAGCATCGAGGCGGTTGCCCGCACGGCCTGGAAGCAAGGGAAGTTCGGTGGAGCGCGGCGCGGCGTGTCATTGCTGGCATCGGAGTCGCTGCCGCTCGCAGATATCACAAAGCTCCATGCTCTTGCTGATCCTTCACCCTGCGAATTGACGGCATGCCCGCAAACGATTGTCGAGCCGGTCCTGCGAAATGCTTTGGCCGAGCGCGGCGGGGATGTACGTTTCGGCTGGGAGTTGCTGCGCTTTGAGCAACGCGATGAGTACGTCACCGCGACCGTGCGTGATTCGGCGGGCATGGAGCGAACGATCAACGCTTCCTTTGTCTTCGCGGCAGATGGCGGGCGCAGTGAAATCCGTCGTTGCCTGGGTATTGATCGCCATGGCATCGAGCCCAATCGCCATTATCTCAACATTTTCTTCGAGGCGGACCTGACGCAACAAGTCGGTGGGCGCACGTTCAGTCAGTGCGAAGTTTCAAACGAACATGTGAGCGGCCTCTTCCTGGCAATGAACAACACGACGCAATGGTCGTTCCATCTCACATATGATCGCGCTTCCGAAGAACCTGAGAAGTGGCCGGATGAGCGCTTGGTCCGCCTTGTGAAAGCTGCCATCGGCGCTGATGTCGCGGTTAAGATCCACGCCAGTTCGCCATGGAATACGCGAGTCCGGGTAGCGGATCGCTATCGTCAGGGAAAAATTTTCCTTATGGGCGATGCGGCCCATGTCATGCCAGCCTGGGGCGGGTTCAATGCCAACACGGGCATCGCAGACGCACATAATCTAGCCTGGAAAATTGCCCGGGTGTTAAAAGGCGAGGACAGTTCCTCCTTGCTCGGCACCTATGAGACCGAACGTCGGCCCGTTGCGATCCGCAATGGCGAACAAGCCTGGTTGCGCACGGATTTCGATGCAAGGTTCCAGATCCGGAGCGATGACAACGCCGTCTTTTTCGACCGACTGACTGACTATGGCGAGTTACAGATGCGCTATCGCTATGGCGTGAACGACACCGTTGATATGTTGTGTGCTCAACCTGGCACTCGCTTTCCACATGCATGGATCGAGCACAAGGGCCAGCGCCGTTCGACCCTCGATTTATTTGGCACCTCGTTCACATCGATGATAGGTCCGGCCGCGACGCGTCCGGACACAGAAGTCGTCTATCGAGCCGGGATCGACTTTCGGTTCGTTGACGAAGCCGTAACTTGGAACTCCTTGACCGGCCTGCCAGACGATAGCGCGCTTTCGATCCGCCCGGACGGCTTTGTAGTCTTCCTTGTCGCGGCGTGAGCGTGCAGATATGGTTGGATAGAGCGGCTGGTCTCGTGACCGAACCATAGCGAGGTCACTGTGTTGTCCACGCCCCGCGTCTGCCAGTTCTAGAGAACGCGGTTAGCGTTGCCCATGCTTCTTGCGCTGTTTGATGGGGCTGGGTAGCCGTCGGCACGCGGCGTCTTTTGAGCCGCTTATGCTCGCTGTTCGACCGAGCGGTCGCGTGCTGCCTTGGCGACATCGTTCAAGAGCCTATTCAACTTGCCGTCCGTCATCAGGACGGAAAGAGCTGCGCCAGTCGTTCCGTTCGCGCTGTTCACCTGTTGCCTCAACTCCTCGATTTCCCGGGAGTTGGCGTTGGCCACTACCGCTGCGCCATAAACGGTCTGTAGGGTCAATAATTTTCCTGTCTCGGTCGGTAGGCTGATCCACACGGCCGCGGAATGAATGCTCTCGATAAAATGAAAGATATAGGCCGGTCCTGAGCCGGAGACCGCGGTCACAGCGTCCATCAGCGTCGCGTCGGTCAATTCCCGCCACTTTGCCACTGGAGCCAAGCAATTCACGAATGAGGGAAGCGGCCGTGGGATCGACTTTTCGGTTCGCCTCGGTCACCATCATGCCTTCGCCGATCGAAACTGGCATATTGGGCGTGCAGCGAACCATCGCGGCCTCTTTGCCCGAGAGGCGCTCGAAGGTTGCGATGGATGTGCCAGCGGCAAGGCTGACATATGTCGTATTGGGACGATCACTCTTTTTGGGCTGGATCGCCTTCAGACACCTCACGCCGGTAACGTCCCGGCGGGAGACCGATTATGCGCGTGAACATCGTCGTGAAGCTGCTCTGACTGTTGTAACCGAGCTCGAAAGCGACTTGGACGATGGGGACGCCCCGAACGAGCCTGTCGAGTGCGGTCACGATACGAAGATGATCGCGCCAGTGTGCAAAGGTCATGCCGGTGTCGGAGAGGAACAACCGCGACATCGTCCGGCGGGTGCTGCCGGCGACCACCGCCAACGCATCCAGGGACGCATCGCTGGCGGGATCGTTTCTTAGAAACTCTGTCACGCGCAGTACGCGGTGGTCTCTGCCCGATGGCAGGAAAAGGAACGGGGTTGCCTCGGAATCTTCGATTCGCTTCAGGATCAAGCGCGATATCAAATCCCTGTCTTCCAGATCCTCTTCCTTCGCGCGACCGTCGCTGATCTCAAGCGAAAGCTCCCGCAGGAGGCCAGATACGGCCATCGAACGAGCGCCCGATGGCAGAGTTGCTGCAGCAACGGGGGAAATTTTGATCAAAGCAAATGAAGCCGCTTCGCTGTAGGTGGCGGAATGTTCCAATCCCGCTGGAACCCAGATCCCTCGACCGGCTGGCGCGAGCCACCATCCACCTTCACACCGGATCTTCATCGTCCCACTGAGCACGACGGCGAGTTGCGCCTCCACATGGGCATGATTGTCAATGAACTTACCAACCGGATGCTGGATGAGCTCACCGCTTACGAGGGGAGTTCTTTCGGGACGATTGGCGTATTGGCTCATATATTTGGCCCGTTTACGAAAGAAAACGCCACCTTTTTCGAGATAGTGACATGAACGGATCAACGAAGCAAACAATAATTCGTCGGAGTCAATTATGAGCCAACCGCTAAATATCATCGGGATCAGCGGCAGTTTACGCGCGCTGTCCCACTCTCGTATCCTGCTAAGAGCAATTGCGGATTTCTTGCCCGCAAATACGGGTTTCCACGAACTCGATATCGGCGCTCTGCCGCATTACAACGAAGATCTCGACGGACACCGTTCCCCGGATTCTGTCGTTAACGCACGGCAGGTTGTCGAGCGGGCAGACGCCGTTGTTATCGTGACCCCTGAATTCAATCACGGGCTCCCCGGCGTCTTGAAGAACACCCTCGACTGGCTTTCCCGCCCGGCGTTCGCAAGCTGCTTCATCAAGAAGCCCGTGATGTTTGCGACTGTATCGCCTGGGGCATTGGGCGGCGTGCGCGCGCAATACCAGATGCGCGAGACATTATCCTCGATGCTTTGCCAGCTGTATCCTCTGGTCGAGATCGCCGTCACCCACATCGACCGCAAATTCGAGGGCGCGCGGTTGGTCGATGACGCAACGAGCGGTCATATCCGCAAGGTGACAGGCTCCTTCCTGGAGCAGGCGCAGTTGGCGAGCGGGACAGCGGCTTAATGCTCGCCGACAATCTTCTAGCGCTTGCGGCCGGTCTTGTCGTCGGTTTGCTGTTCAGTTGGCTCAGGCTTCCATTGCCCGCACCACCGACACTGACCGGCATTCTCGGGGCGTTCGGGGTGTTTCTCGGCGGCGCGCTGTGCCGCTTTCTGCTGCCCTGACAGACCACCTGGCCAACACGGGCAGGAGCCGCCCTTCCGGTCGCTGAACGGTGTGTGCGCCATCCGACAGACAGGGCCAAGCGTGCCCCGACATATTCTAAGGGAGTCGAACAATGACCAAATTCTCTATCGGCGTGATATCCGGCATCGATAACGATACTGTCGTGCTCGTCATCGATAACGACGTCATCCATCTCAATTCTCTGCTGATCGCCAGCGGCGATGAGATACTTCCGGGCGGCTTCGGCCTCTCCGAAATGCTTCTTCGCTGGGATGATTGGCTTACGCGCTTGCGCACCCTCGTGGATTCCCTCGGCAAAGAGGCCTCGATCCGAAACGCATGCACGATACAGTCTTTCTCAGACGTCACCTGGCTTCCCCCCGTGCAGCGGCCGCGAAAGATGGTCTGCGTAGGCACCAATTATGCCGGCCATGCCAGCGAAGTCTCTAGCGATCCGCTGAAGTCGCCATACGCATTCATCAAAAGTGCCAGCAACACATTGCGTGGGTGTGGCGCTGCGATCGAGCTCCTCGACATCGCACAGATGAACGACTGGGAGATCGAGTTGGCGGTCGTCATCGGCCGGCCGGCCCGCAAGGTCGAAGAGAGCCAGGCGCTCGACTACGTCGCAGGCTATACGATCTTGAACGACGTTTCGGCCCGCGACTGGGTGGCGAGCAGCCCCAAGTTCCTGGGTATCGACTGGGTGGTCGGCAAATCGATCGACGGCTATGCGCCGTTGGGCCCGACATTCACCCCTGCGGAGTTCGTGCCCGACCCGCAAGATCTCGACCTGCAACTGACGGTCAACAACCAGATCATGCAACAGGGAAACACGCGGCAGATGCTGTTCAGCATCCCCCAGCTCATCGCGCACCTGTCCAAATTCATGACCCTGGAGCCCGGCGATATCATTGCGACGGGTACGCCGGAAGGTACCGGCTTCGGGCAGAGGCCGATGGTGTTCCTGAAGGATCAGGATGTGGTGCGATGCACAGTGACGGGTCTCGGGACGCTCGAAAACAGGTTCGTCCGCAAGTCGTGACTGAGATTTTGGAATAGGCGAAAAAAACGAGGAGGAGGAAGATATGCTCAACGTGCTCAAGCTCGGCCACGCGGAGTTCGAGGTCAAGGACGTCGATCGGATGGCGGAGTTTTATTCGAGCGTGATCGGTCTGACGGAGACCGGTCGCGACGGACAGACGGTCTATCTGAGCACGTCGGTCGACCACCATTCGATCGTCCTGCGGGGAGGAGCGAGCACGCCCCGCCTCTCGAAGCTTGCCTTCCAGGTCGGACCGGCGGGTGAACGCGAGCTTATCGAGCATTTCGAGGGCAACGGGTTCGAGGCCGAAGTGCGCACCGGCAGCCAGCCCAGTATCAATAAGGTGGTTCGCACACAGAACCCAGATGGAGTCGCAATCGAGCTCTACTCCGAGTTCGAGCCCTCGACTCATCGCTACAGCATGAGGGGCGTCAACCCGCTCAAACTCTCGCATGTCGCATCGCTGACACCCGACGTAAACCGCATCGTCAAATATTATCGCGAGGTGATGGGTTTTCGTTTCTCAGACTCAATGGACGACTTCTTCTACTTCCTCAGATGCGGGGCCGATCACCACACGATCAACCTGCTCTCCGGAGACTACGCCGCTGTCCAGCACTTCGCCTTCGAACTCGCCGACGTCTCGCACATCAGTCGCGCCTGCGACGCGCTAGCCCGGGAAAAGATCGAACTGTTGTGGGGGCCGCTTCGCCACGGCTGCGGCCATAACATGGCGATATACCACTTCGATCCGGAAGGATTGATCATCGAGCATTGCGCGGAACTGGATCGCATGTCCAACGAAGGCCTCGGTTACTTCGATCCACGCCCCTATCACGAAGACAACCCCCAATACCCGAAAGCGTGGAATCCGAGGGCGGCCATCGCGGTCTGGGGGCGTTTTCCGCCACCGGAGCTGTTCAACACCGGCGTAAGCACGGCAGCGCGCGGCATGACACACGGCGACTGACGGGGAGCCGTCGGGCGTCCCGGCGGTATCGCTGGCAATCATACAGGAACCATGTCCATGAACAGTCAAGTATCCAGAAGCTCGGGTGTCTTGCTGCCGAGCGGCTGCCGCGTCACGCACGGAACGGCGGCTTCCATCAAGACCCCGTTTTCCTTCACATCCGTGACGATGCATGAACTCGATCCTGGCGGATCATCCGGCCGTCCCTACGTGGGCCAGTTCGGTTTCATCCCGTTTCAGGCCGACTTTCGCCTGCCGCGTCATATCCATGTCGAGGAGTGCGAGGGTCAGCAGCCGGTTCTGGTCGCCGAGCGGATCCTCGTGGTCAACGGGGTCGCGCTCACCGAACTGAACGGCGCAATCCACGTCGTTGCACCGGGAACACTGGTCGAGATCAACCCGGGCGTCCCGCATACCTGGACTGCATGCCCTCCGGGCGTCATGCTCCCCGACGGCAGCGTCTCGGATGGGCGGTTCCTGATGATCTACGAATATTCGCAGCCGACCGCCTTTTATCCCACGGCCAGCACCGATCCGATCTCCTGCTTCTCAGAGTACGTGCCCTTCGAGGGCGAGCTGGAGGCCATCCGTTTTCCGAAGCTCGATGCGCAACGGATCGCCGAGAGCGCCATTCTCATCTGGAACGACGAGGTCGTCACTGATCTGCGCGTGGCAAACTGAGCCGCGCGTCCAACCACTCTCGCACAGTGCTGGATAACGCACATGCTGAAGAACCTTATCGATGGCCGCGTCGAACCCCTAGCTGCGCCCGAGTGTGAACCAGCGCGGTGATTAGAGAGAAATCGTCGCCCCAACCTATTGATATTTCGAAGATGGGCGACGCCGATTCACACACAACGCGGTCTACAAAAGTAAGGTGGCGCGACACTCTCATTCCATGGGATATTGGGCTTGAGCCGTGAAGTTGGAGCCGGTGTGATCGGTGCCTCGGGCTCGAAAACATTGCAGAGGTCCACGGTTCGAATGCCCCTTACATCAAACGGATGCGAGTTTGTTGACTGGTGGTTGCTGTCGCCAATAATGTGAGGTCGAAGTCAAGTGCGGATCGATTGCTTCGCGTTCGCATAGTTGCCGTTCGGCATATTCGCTGCGGTGCCCGGAAACTGCTATTCAATCAGGTCGTGGCGCCCGAGATCGATCTAGGCTCGCCTGAAAAGATCTGATCACAAAGTGGTAGCAACAGGGCGCACACTGCCGCGCCGTCGCGCTGGTCGCCGCGTAAGGTGGTGAAGGTCGCGAAGCTCGTCAGCGTGAACAGAAGGTCGACGATGTCGGCCTTCGCATGTCCCTCGGCAATGCCCTGACGATCAACCAATATTCCCAATAAAGTGCGGCGCCGCTCGTTGCGCGCGGCCAGTGCCTCGCTCAATTCGGCATCCATCGCCGCTGCGGCGAAGATTCCGCCGAGCCCTTCATCCGACATCCAGAAATCGCAGAATGTTCTCACCACCCCGGCGAGCGCGGCACGCGGCTCGGACATCGCCATCGCCTTGGCGAGGCCGGCCAGATTGCCTTGCTGGGCAACCGCGTCGAACGCGGCTTCGAGCAACCCATTGCGCGAGCCGAATTGGTTGTAGACGGTCAGCCGCGTGACACCGACCGCCCTCGCCACGGAATCGAGCGACAGTGCCTGTCCGCCGGACTGGCGAAGAATGTCCAGAGCCGCGGCAACCAGACGCGTCCGCGTCTCCGCCGCCTTCGCCTCGCGTTTTTCGGTCGAATAGGGCCTTGACGGCTTGCTGGAAATATTCATTATACAACCTGTATAGCTAATTAGAGATAGGCCTGCCGATCCGGAGCCTCGCAATGCAAATCTTGCTGATTATCACCATCGCTGTCCATGTCCTGTCGTCAATCTTCTGGGCAGGGTCAACCTTCGTTCTCGCCAGAAACGGCGGGCAGGGGGGTGCCATGTTGTTCCGCCCGCAGATCGGTGCAGCGAGCGTCTCGGTCCTGTCGGGGGTGCTGCTCTGGTATCTGCTTCATCAAGGCAGCTTCCAGCGTACCGAAATGATCCTCGCGACGGGGGCGGCCGCCGCGATCCTGGCGTTGCCGGTCCAGATCATAATGATCCGGCCGGCGATGCGATCCGTGGAGGTTTCGCCGCGCGCCGCCTCCGGCTATCGCGTGTCCGCAGCGCTGCTGGTCGTTACGATCATCTGCATGGCCGTGGCACGGTACATCTGAGGTAAATGGCAATGCTCAACATTCCCCTGTTTCCCGATCTTGCCGGCAAAACCGCGTTGATCACCGGCGGCTCCGGCGGGATCGGCGCCGAGACCGCGCGCTGGTTCGCTCATAATGGCGTCAAGGTGACGATCGTCGGACGTGACCGGTCGCGCATCGAGCACGTCCGAGCCTCACTCGCTGCCATTTCGGCGGGCCATGCGGCGATCGAGCTCGATTGCACCAGCTCCGATCAACTCGAGGCCGCGCGTGCCACCTTGATCGAACGACAGGGTGGCCTCGACATCCTGATCGCCTTTGCCGGCGGCGGCACGAGCCGACCCGCGCCTATCGAGGAGGTGACCGAGCGGGACTGGCGTTCCAGTTTGGACAATAACGTCACTGCGACCTTCCTCACGCTGCGAACCTTCGCGGCGGACCTCAAGAAAAGCGGCCGCGGCGCCGCAGTCACGATGGCCTCGACCGCCGGCCGAGCTCCCTCCTCGGCGCCACTCGGTTACGGTGTCGCGAAGGCGGGCATCGTCCTGCTCACCCAGCAACTCGCACAAGATCTAGGCCCCAATGGTGTGCGCGTAAACTGCGTATCGCCGTCCGCGGTGCTGACCGATCGCACGGCGCAGCACATGCCACCCGCCGTGCGACAGGAGATCGCCGATGTCCATCCGCTGCGCCGACTGGGAACACCGGCCGACATCGCCGCGGCAACCTTGTTCCTGGCGTCGGAAAGCGCCGGCTGGCTGACCGGCGCGACGCTCGACATCGCTGGCGGCCGGTTGATGCACTGATTGCCGATCATTCTCGAAGAGGTATTACCATATCGATCTTGAGCTCAATCACGCCATCGTCCACTGCACCGACAAAGCGGCGGCGGCCCGCATCTTCGCCGACCTGATCGACGCGGCGCCTGTTCGCGTCTCGGGACCGTCTGCCGCCGTGCCTTCGACGATCGGTTGACGTTCGACTTCTATGACAAGGGTGCCGTCGCATTCGGTCATTTTGCTTCCTAGTCAGCGACGGGGATTTCGATGCGATTCTGCGCCGCGCCACAGCGGGTGCGCTACTGTTTGGATCGAGGTCACTTGTGCGAGACCAGGGGATGTATGTGTCGCTAGTTGCTGGTTGCTAGTGCTATGCCAGCAATATCCGCCAGCGTCGTTGCCGCGTATTTCTCCAGAAGTGCTGTCTCAGCGGCGGCATGGGCTGCCTCCAGCACTGCATTCGAGGCGCGCTCGACCGGGCAGGACGGATGGTCGCGGGAGACTGGGGCGACGAGCGCCGGCCCCTCGTTGAGCGCTCGCTGCACCGCAAGTACAGTGATCTCGTCGAGCGACCTGATCAGTTTCCAGCCGCCGCCGCGCCCGCCTTCGCTCTCAACGATGCCGGCATCGCGGAGCGCTCCCAGCGTGCGGCGGACAACGACGGGATTGGTGTTCAGCATCTGCGCAATCCGCTCCGAGGTCTCCTTGCCGCCGAGCAATCCCATATGCACCAGCACATGCAGCATCCGTGCCAGACGGCCATCAGTCTTCATCGCAAACCTTTCCGCAACAATTAATGTTACGCTATATTGACACCCCCGCTTTTTCGTAACAGAAATTGTTACGCACTAAAAGGAGCAAGCATGCTGCGACGCCGGTTTCTGATCGCCTCGACGGGGTTGCTTGTCTCAACATCCATTCCTTACGCCACCGCTCGGGAGCCAAACATGTTGGAAAAGACCATCGCAACCCGCACGCTCGAGATGAGCATCCTCGATGCCGGCAGCGGCCCGCTGGTGCTGATGTGCCATGGCTTTCCCGAGACCAAGCATGCGTGGCACCACCAGATCAGTGCCCTAGCGTCCGCCGGTTACCGCGCGGTCGCTCCAGACATGCGCGGGTACGGCGGCACTGCAGCACCCGAGGGGGCGGATCAGTATACCGTCGTCCACGCGGTTGGCGATCTGGTGGCGCTTCTCGATGCGATCGGTGAAAAGCAGGCGGTCGTCATCGGCCAAGACTGGGGCGCAACCATCGCCTGGCAGGCGGCCCTAATGCGCCCAGACCGGTTCCGCGCCGTGGTGGCACTCAGCGTGCCAATGATGGGTCTGCCGCCGGTGCCGCCGTCAAAGATCTTTCCGCAGAATAGCGAATCGCTGTTCTATACGTTCTATTTCCAGGATCCGCAGGGCGCGGAAAAAGAGTTCAGCCGTGATGTCGGCCAAACGCTGCGCAAGGTGATCCATGCCGCCAGCGGCGAAGCCGGATCGCACCGGCCCGGCGACGGCACGCCCAACCCCTTCGGCATGGTGAGTCGCAAGCGCGGCCTGCTGGCCGATTTGCCCGATCCCGAGGCGCTCCCCGCCTGGCTGCCGCCCGAAGATTTCAACCGTCTCGCCCAGGACTTCACCGCGACCGGCTTCGGTCCGGCCCTGAACTACTATCGCAATCTCGACCGCAACTACGAACTCCAGCAGGCAAATGCCGGCCAGACCATCACCGTCCCTGCCCTGTTTGCCATCGGCGAGCGCGACGCTGGCCTCGCCATTCCCGGCATGCCCGAGATCATCGCCGCCATGCCACATCTGGTACCCGGCTTGCGCGGCTCCCACACCATCCCCGGCGCGGGCCACTGGCTGCAGCAGGAAAGGCCAGAGGCAGTGACGGAGCTGGTGCTTGGATTTTTGCGCGAGATTGCCGGGTAATCCAGTACGAATCGACCTTCCTGGGTTGGCGCCGCCTTAACCGGCTGGTTGGGATCGACTAGATATTCGCGCTGTCATGACCGAAGCCCCGCATGCCCACTTCAGACGCCACCGGTTTCCTGCTGAAATCATTGCCCATGCGGTATGGCTCCACTATCGATTTCCGCTGAGCCTGCGCGACGTCGATATCTATTGGCGGAGCGCGGTATCACCGTCACGTTTCAGGCGGTTGCGGAATGGGCGCGAAATTCGGCTTGAAGTTCGCTCATCAGCTCCGGCGCCGCTCACCAGGCCACTTTGCCGATGAGTGGCAGCTCGATGAGATGGTGGTGACGATCAAGGGAAAGACATGCTGGCTGTGGCGCGCCGTCGATGAAAGCGGTTCCGTCCTCGGTGCCCTGTTGCAAAGTCGAAGGGACAAAGCAGCAGCGCCGCGTCTGATGCGCAGGCTGCTCGAGAGCCAGGGTACCACCCCGCGGGTGCTGGTGACCGACAAGCTGCGCTCGTATTCGGCCCCGAAGGCCGAGTGGATGCCGGGCGTAGAGCATCGCTTGCACAAGCGATTGAACAACCGTGCCGAAAATTCTCATCTGCCGCTACGGCGCGGAGAGCGGCGAATGATATGCTTTAAGTCAGCGGAACAATATCAACGTTTCGTCTCGGTCCATGGCCAGCTCGCCAACCTCTTTCAGCTTCATCGGCAACATCTCTCTGCCACAGACCACTACCAACTCCACACCATCGCCATCACCGCCTGGTGTGAAACCGCATCGTCGATTGTGCTCTGAAATGCACCCTATAAGCACTCACGATGTCGGCGATCGGTGAAGGCGACGCCACCGTTCGAAATGCTGCTTCTTGGATGTTTTACCTCGGCAAACTACAGTTGCCGTCAAGCTGTTCCGGCCCGGGGTGTTCTTGTCGTTTGGCGGTTATATCTTATTTCTCTCTTATCGCGATTGAGAAAGGGTCTACCCTTTCTGTTTTAAAGCCCCGCTGTCTGTCTCGTCGCTTGCCGATTTCCTGAAGGCTGCTGTCGGGGCTGGCAGGCCGGCCTACCGCCGAGATGCGAAAGCCCAGCTCTTCGGCGGCTTCGGTATCCAAAATGTTTCTGAGGTCTATGAGGACCGGCTGGCGCAAGTGCTGTTTGAGCTGAGCCAAGTCGATTTTCTTAATGGTCTCCCATTCCGTCACGACGACAGCAGCATCGGCATTCCATGCGCATTCATAGGGATCCTCAAAGAAGTCGACTCCATCAAGGACCATTGCAGCATTCTCGATGCCCACGGGATCATAAGCCCGGATGTGGCCACCCAAGCGCTGCAATGCTTTGATGAGCGGCACCGAAGGTGCATCGCGCATGTCATCGGTATCGGCCTTAAAGGTCAGGCCAAGAACAGCGATTGTCAGGCCGTCTATATCGCCGTCAAACGCCTCGACCACCTTTTGTGCCATGCGCTGCTTGCGTGCGTCATTGGCAGCAGCAGTTTCCTCTACGATACCAAGGGTTACCCCGTAGTCTTGCGCAGTCCGCAGAAGTGCCAGCGTATCCTTCGGAAAACAGGAGCCACCATAGCCGGGTCCTGCCATGAGGAAACTTGTTCCAATGCGTCTGTCGAGGCCTATGCCAAGTGCCAGTTCCTTGACATCGCTGCCCACCTCTTCACAAAGATCGGCCAGTTCGTTGATGAACGTAATCTTAGTGGCCAGAAATGCGTTCGCGGCATATTTGATCAGTTCTGCGGTACGACGCCCGGTGACGATAACAGGTGTATTCCGCAGCGCGGTTGTGCTGTCATACAGCTCGATGAGGCGTCTGTTTGCCCGTTCGTCCTCGACGCCAATTACGACGCGATCCGGGGCGAGGAAATCGCTGACGGCGACGCCCTCGCGTAAAAACTCCGGATTGGAGGCTACGGAGAAGGTACCGGCTTTGCGGGCCGAGCCGATAATCGTCTGCAGCACGTCTCCGGTTCCGACAGGCACCGTCGATTTCACCACCACGACCGTATCGTCGGCAATGAGCGACGCAAGTTCGCGTGCAGCCATATAGACAAAGGAAAGGTCGGCGTCGCCTTGACCGGGACGTGTTGGCGTGCCGACAGCTATGAAGACAACAGTAGCTCCCGTCACTGCTTCGGCCAGGTTGCAGGTGAAGTTCAGCCGTCCGGCAGCGTAGTTGTGCTCGACCAGTTCGTCGAGGCCGGGCTCATAGATCGGCATCCTGCCTTTTCGGAGGCCGTCAATCTTCTGCGCATTCTTGTCCATGCAGACGACATTGTTGCCCCACTCGGCAAAGCATGTGCCGCTGACCAAGCCTACATATCCTGTTCCAATAACAGCTATTTTCATCTGAGTTCGCCCCAATCGCGTTCCTGTGATGGACCTCTTCTGCCGGTATCGCTCAAGCGCTAATGCGGGTGGGACGTCATCCTGTACAATCGGCGTCCGCCGGTTCCGGCGCCTGCGACCGGGAAGCAATCTGCGAACCGCGTTTCACCGTCCTTCTTCAAGGTCAGTTTCGTCCCGCCGTAGTATTGAGCCAATCCCGAGCCACGCACTCGCGGGCCAACAGACGATCCCGGAGCGTTTTAGACCGCATAACTCGATGAAAAGATCGGTTTTCACCTATCCGCATCAATAGCAAGGAATTATCGTCTCAATTTCCGATTACAATTTACTAATATTCGGGGTGCTTGTCGTTATCCGGGAATTCCGTAAGTTTGCAATCTGTCCATTTGTGTGTTTAGCGCGATAACCAGATTCGGCCACCCAAGACGCGCTGAGGCAGAGCGAATATTGAAACTTGCCCGTTCAAAACGGGTGCAGGAACAAACTTGCCCACCCAAATGCCGGTTCCATAATTTTTGGACGGACATTTGCCCACTATCCAGGACTTCCAAATTCGGACAGGAAGGCGCTGGCTTCATCACCCCGCTTTTCGACAGGACAGTCGATCCCATCTACTATCGCTCGCTCCCGTTTAAGAAGCTTATCGGTGCAAGGACGAGCAAGATGGGCACGAGCCCGATCTATCCACCAGCCTCCTCTTTCGAGGAGGCGAGGACGCGCGTGATCCACACGTGCATCCCATCAGTGCGTTGCGGCAGGTCTTCCGTTGAAGCGGCCTGGGCCGTTTGGCAGCAATGGGCGATCGCATCAAGCTCGATGAGACCTGGGTCCTGTGAACAATTCGGCGAGGCTGCGGCAACCCATAGAGGCCCCTGTTCACCGCTACCTGACGAAGCGTTCGCCGCCAAAAATGGCAAGTCAGCCCAGAAATGAACCGCGAAAATATCCGGTACTTTCTGTTTAGGTATTGGCGTGAAACCATTTTGCCAGGGTAATAAATGGAAACGACAATCCGTGCGACAACCGCTGAGGATTCCGGCGGGGCTTCCGTTTCGCAGAACGCAGATTCTCCGTCCTGTCCAAATCGGGGTCGGAGGTCTTTGTGACCAAGCACTTAATCCCTTTGCCCGCTCATGAAGGACATGCCGTGAATAAACTTCACCTGACAATCGTAACCCTCGCCACCATGCTTCTAACCACTGCGTCCGTCGATGCTGCCGATTTTTCCGTCACGCCGCTGAAAGACGGCGACAGCTTTATCGGCTGCCTCGCTCAGAACACCGCGACAGGCGTCGGCTTTCTTGCCGTTGGCGACAAGGTCGCCCTGTTTGCCAATTCTTCGAAGTTCACCTTCGCCAAGGGCGATCAGGTAACCGGCTCCTGGTCGATCGACGGCGGCACGGCCACGAATTTCTCGTCGACCGCCGACACGGCAGCAACGGCAACGATCGACGTTCCGAACACGACCGAGGCCGTTGCGGCGGTGACCAGCGGCAAGTCGCTAAGTCTGACCGCCAATGGCACCACCGCCGATTTCAGCCTCGAGGGCGGCGAGAAGGCCTTTATGGGTCTGTCCGAATGCATGACTACCCAGGCGGCGCCGGCCGCCAACTAAGCCTCACCCGTTTGCGAATGATAGGGCGGGCGCCATGGTGCCCGCCACATCTATGGTCAGCCCGAGCTCCGAAAAGTCCTCAACGAGAGCGAGAGACTTGGACGCGTGACCAATTCAAGCAAGCGAGCAACCACCTCGCAGAGCATGCGCTTATGCGCACTGTTCAGTTGCGCGTCGCTCTGATCTGTATTTTCACCTGATGTTGATCCATTCAATGAACGAGAACTCACTGATAGGTTTGCAACGTCGCCATCGACGCAGGGTGATGTTGGGGTACAAAACCGGGTCAAAGCCTTGTAAAACTGAACAGCAGCCCTATTCTAACCATTTGATTTGCTTGCATTGTGAGCGTCGATTATTGATGAAGCCCGATCACAAGTTCATATCTCTTCAAGAGTAGGAATTGAAAGCGGCGTCTAACGGGCCGCCGCTTGCCCTTCTCTATAGCTGGTACGTGCCACATCGATTTTCCGAAACGGACGGCTGAGGATTCCGGATTGGACGAACTTGAAATCCGAATTGGACGTATGTAAGTTCCGACTTGAACGCACCGGCTATCATAGAATTTGGCAGCGCTCAGGAGGAAGATAGATTGCAAGCGGAAAGTCCCTCTAGCCTCCTTTATCCAAGAGGCGTAGCCGAGCGGATTAGGATTGCCTTGGAAGATACGCCAGTTGTACTTGTGAACGGACCACGTCAGTGTGGCAAGACAACGTTAGCTCGAACCTTGCTCAAGACAGAGCGTCCCTATTTCACTTTAGACGACGAAACGACCTTACTGTCAGCAAAGACCGATCCAGTCGGCTTCATTCGTCAGATTGATACCGCTATCCTAGACGAAGTACAGCGTGCACCGGAACTGCTGCGTGCCATAAAGCAGGCCGTCGACAGCGATCGGCGGCCCGGCCGATTTTTGTTAACCGGCTCGGCAAATATTCTCGCACTCCCGACGATTTCCGACAGTTTGGCTGGGCGCATGGAGGTCGTCACCTTGTTGCCCCTAGCTCAATCCGAAATTCGACGTAACAAGTCGAACTTCCTCGATTCCGCTTTTGCTGCAGCGGTTACAGCCCCTCGCAATCCAATGATCGGAAATGCGTTGATCGAGCGGGTGCTTGTCGGCGGATATCCTGAGATGGTAGGCCGTAGCGATCCCCGCCGCCGATCCGCATGGGCTAGAGAATACATACGTGCCATCGTTGAACGAGATGTGCGCGAAATTGCCGACGTCGAACGTCTGGACCAGATGCCACAGCTTCTTCGGGCACTCGCGCTTCATTCGGGGCAGTTGCTCAATTTTTCCCAATTGGCAGGCCAGGTCCGTATCGATGACAAGACCGCTCGGCGTTATATAGGGCTATTTGAACAATTGTTCCTCATTCGTCGCATCGAGCCCTGGTTTCGAAACCCGTTGAAGCGTCTTGTTAAGACGCCAAAACTCCTGTTTCTCGACAGCGGTCTCTTAGCTGCGCTTGTCGGGTTGACAATCGATCGAATTTCACGCGACCGGGGACTATTCGGCTCATTGTTGGAGACGTTTGTCGCCGGCGAAGTCCTCAGGCTTGCGACCTGGAGCGAAGTCCGATTAACCTACCATCACTATCGGGATAAGGATCAGGACGAAGTAGATATCGTTCTCGAAGACGAGGCTGGCAATATAGTTGGGCTTGAAGTCAAGGCCGCGGCAACGGTGACCGCAGCAGATTTCAAAGGCTTGCGCAAATTAGCCGCAGCCACAGGTCGCGCCTTAAAGGCAGGCTGGGTTCTGTATGACGGCGATAAGATCCTACCATTTGGTGACAATCTTGCGGCGATACCGCTTTCTTGTCTGTGGGGCGATTAAGGTAGGCGGCAGGAGTTAAGGTTCGATTCCTTTCACATCAAACAGATTGAACCGCTCAGCACGCGCTTACATGCATACAATACCCTAATGCGATCGGTAGGAGCACCGTGCCGGAAGATAAACAGGCTCCGTTGCGGCGGTTGCAGATACAGTGCGTTTGAGGGAAGGCAACCAAACCTGGTTACCTTCCCGACGCTCACTGGCGCTTCTTCCGCCAGGGCGCATTCTTTTGCCAATCGCCGGCCATGATGCTTCCGTATGGGATCACCTCGTCGACCACTTCGGCAAGTCCGTAATGTTCGATCTGTGCCCGCACGTTCGCAGCGTCCTTGTAGGCGCTCGGCAGTTCCGACACGTCGGCAAAACCGGAGAAGAAGCGTACGTCGAGGCCGCTTGTTTCCCGTTCCAGGATTGCCGCGATATTGTTCGGGCTAAGCCCACTTGAGTCCGCCCCATACTCTGCCGACAGCTGCCGCACATGTGCGCTGCGCGAGAAATTGCGGCCGGCACCGTGCGGCGAGAAGCCGAGACCATGAGCAGCATTCGTTCCACGAACGATCAGCACGGGTTCCGCCATGTTGAGCGGAATGATTGTGAGATCGGTCGCGTCGTCGGCCCATTTGTCGAAGGCGGGCGTCGCACCCTTTCCGTGGTAGAACAACCCATCCGACTTCCGGAAGACGAAGTTGTGTTCGTTCCAGAAGCGGTCTGTGACCTTGGCCGAAAGCTTTTCCGCCGCCATGTCGTGAAGGACATAGTGGTTTTCCTTCGTCCACCGGCGGATTGTCTGCAAGGCCGACCAGTAGAGGTCGCCTTCCTCGGTGTCCGCCGGAATCCAGGCGTTCTCACGATGGGTCTCAGGCGAGATCTGCTCGCGAAAACGATTGGCGACCTTCATGCCCTTGTCATAGAGCCGCGCACCGGGAGCTCGCGATCCATGATGGGTGACGAGCGCCGTTTCGCCGGTCGACTTCATGGTTCCGACATAGGCGAAATGATTGCCGTCGCCCTGGGTCGCGAAGTGTTCGATGCCGACACTCAGCGCTCCGTCGCGCAGATAGGGGTTCTGCTCGAAAGCCGATAGTGTCGCTTCGGAAGGCTTGATCTGCGCGCCGCGTGGGCGGCCGCCCGGACCAAAATGCGTCACGGAGTGTACGGCATCCAGCAGCGCTTGAGGATCGACGCCCGGAAAGATCGAGATTGCCATCGAGCAGCAGATGTCGGCCGAATGCATGCCGGGATGGATCGCTTCGGAGGCAACCACGCCACCAACCGGGATCGTGCCGATCGGCCCCGCCGGGCAGGCATCCGGCATGATCGCCGCAGAGCGGACGACAGGCGTGCGAACCAACGCGCGCATCGTCGCGTTGACCTTTTCGACATTGTCCTGCTCGAAGGCGTTTTCGGCGCGGATATTCGAATAGATCTCGATATCGTTATCGGCCCTCAAGGCGAGCGTTGGCCCGGGCTGGAAGGCCTTTGCCGCTTCCAGCGCATCCGCCATCGAGCCACCCTTGCTCAGAATCGCATTGGCCGCATCAAGAGCCGGGCGAAACCACTTTCCCTGGCTCATGCCGGCGTCGATCAAATCCTGTCCGCTCATTACCGTTGTCATTGTCTTTTCTGCGTCTGCAGTCCTTCTGGTTCAATTGTGTTTCTTTGCCCCGTCAAGCGGGGATACGCATGCGATCGACGCAGCGGCGACGAGGGTGGACGAAACCGGATGGCCCCGCTCGTGCCAGAGAGCGTGTGCCCAGGAGGAGTCGAACCTGCCAGACCATCCAATTTTGGTGGCTGTAGTTCCGCCCGGCATTCGCCGCTGCATTTGGCCATGGCGACCAGTCTTGAGGAAACAACCTGCTGGTCCTCCCTTTTGGGAATCGCGCAGCAGGGCGGGGTTTGAACCCGCACCCCGAAGGGCCAACCAATGTAGTTTCCTCGGCATTCGCCATGTCACTTCGTTCGTGACGACGAGGTGTGGTGAAACGTCCTGCTCTACCGCTGAGCTACGAGCCCATGAAATTGGAGGACCCGACGGGATTCGAACCCGCGACCTGGAGATTAACGATCTGTAGTTTCAACCGGCATTCGTCACGGCCTTCGCGCCATTGGCGGCGCGAAGCTATTGCTTTGTCGAGCTTGTCAGAGCTCGATCTGCTCGATGGCGTTGACCCAGCCGTCCGCTCCCTGGCCGTTGGCCGAGAAGGCTGCGATCACGCCATAGACGGCATCGGAAAAGCCGCCGATGTTGAGCACGTCGGCTCGGGTCGGTGCCTGTGTCGTCGCATGGGGTTGGATATCGAGGCAGACCAGCTTTGCAGCCGGGTTGTGTCGCTTGATCCTTGCCCATTCCGTCATCACAGCGGTCGGTTGGCCGTTCCCACGCGCATCCACCCAGGATTCATTGTCCGAGATAAACACGACGAGATCGACCGTTGCCTTCTCGTTTGCCAGTTTGCGCAACGGCGCGGAGCAATTGGTTCCGCCGCCGCCGATCTTCGCAAGCTTGTCGGCATTGGTCATGACCGAATCCCTCTTGTTAAGGCTGACATGCACTACGTCATTTTCGAACGGCAGCACCCTTGCGTTCGGGTTGCGCTGCAGGAACGCCGCGGTCATCAGGCCGGCGACGTCGATGCAGCGGACCGAAGACGTCGCGCCCTTCCGGTAACCGGTCACGGGCGAACCCATGGAGCCTGAAACATCGGGGCAGAGCACGACATTGCCCGTCAGCGACGGAACGTTGGAGATGGCGATGTCCATTGCATCCTGCAGCGCATCCCGTACGACCTCGGGAACCTGGCCGTCGACCATCTTCCACGCCATCATGAGTTGATAGGGGAAGACCTTCGCCTTGCGGACTTCATCCGGATCGGCAAGCCGCGCCGCCAACGCCTCGGCAAAACCCTTGACCTCGAACACGCCGTTGCGCGCAAAGGTATTGAGGTTCTGCCGCACCATCTGCCAGCCCCCCTTGCGGGCGATCTCGACCCAATGCCTCCGCGTCAGCGGCAACGAGGTCAACATCTGGAACGGAACGCCCGGAACCGGACCTGCCTGGTCCCTGCGAAAGGCTTCCAACGCCCTGACAAGCTCCGGCAGCACCGCATAGTGGTACGGCTTGCCGATTGCCCAGGCATAGAGCGCCTTGCGTTCCTCGGTCGCCGGCTTTGGATGAACCATGCGGATGACATCGCCGAGCGAAGGGTCATTGCCGACCATTGCGCGCAGGACCTGTTCCGTGCTGGCCCGCTCAAGCCATGCCTGCACCGCCTTCTTCGGCCGCGTGCCGAGCGACTTGCGGCCCGTAGCGCCGGAGCGCATGACCTGCACGAAGCCGCGCAGCATCTTGCCGCTTTTCACTACCCGCGGGAATGCACGGGCAAAGGCATCGCTCCGAAGGCTGGAGAGCATTGCAAGCAACGTCACCGGCATATCCTTCATATGACCCTTCTCAGCCGCGTAGACAGCCACCTTGGCGAGGAATTCCGGCTCCACTTCAAGAGCAAGCGCCTTCACCATGTCCAGTTGCTCTGCTCCGTCCGTATAGAAGGTACCGTTGAACGTACCCGTGACGGCATATTGCGCCAGCGCTTCGCGGGGCGTCAGCCGATAGGCGGGGGCAGCTGCGTGATTGTTCGTGTCCGTGCCCGGAAGCAGCTTTCCAAGGTAGGATTTGAAGATTGCCTTGTTGACCATGATGGCACCTCTTGTTTCGTTCGTGCCAGATACCTTTCAAGCGGCGTGCCAGTTTGGGGAGCTGAGTGGAATGGGGCGGATTATTTTCAATATCCCATTGTTTTTTCGTGTTAAAAATTTTCTCGCCAAGACGAAATGTCTCCGGTTGCGAAATTTGAAATCCTGGATGTATTATCCAAAAGTATAGAGATTTATAATTTTGGATAAACGATGAAGCGACGCGTAGCCATCAGCATATTGGGAACGACCCTCGATGCGGGGAAATGGGACAATCGCTGGAGCCGTTGGCGCCCTACCGTCGCGCTTTGCCAGCAATCCGGGCTCTTCGTCGATCGGCTGGAGCTGATCCACGACAATCACGCACAGGCTCTCAGCAATCGGATCATCGGCGATATAGGAACGGTTTCGCCGGCGACCGAGGTGCGCAGCAATGTCATCAATTTTCGCGACCCCTGGGATTTCTCGGAGGTCTATACGAGCCTTAGAGACTTTGCGCGCCGCTACAGCTTTGACCCTGACGTCGAAGACTACCTCGTCAATATCACGACCGGCACCCACGTAGCACAGATCTGCTGGTTCCTGCTGACGGAGGCCCGCATCATTCCAGGCAGGCTGTTGCAGCTCTCGCCGCCACGCGACCGGGAAGGCGAACAGGACTTCGCCGGCACCCACCGCGTTATCGATCTGGATCTTTCGCGCTATGACGAGATCGCCAAGCGCTTTGCCTCCGAGCGGGAAGAGGCGGCTTCCTTCTTGAAATCAGGCATATCGACCCGCAATGCCGCCTTTAACAGAATGATCGACGAGATCGAGAGAGTGGTAATCCGATCGACGGCGCCGGTCCTTCTCACGGGGCCGACCGGTGCCGGCAAGTCGCAGCTTGCTCGCCGGATCTATGAATTGAAGAAGGCGCAACGGAAAGTCAGTGGCCCGTTCATCGAGGTCAACTGCGCGACACTGCGTGGCGATCAGGCCATGTCCACCCTGTTCGGTCATGTGAAGGGTGCCTTTACCGGCGCTGCCGGCGAGCGCGCCGGCCTGCTCAAGTCCGCCGACAAGGGCGTCTTGTTCCTCGATGAGATTGGCGAGCTTGGTCTCGACGAGCAGGCCATGTGCCTGCGTGCGATCGAGGAAAAGAGATTTCTGCCTGTCGGTGCTGATCGTGAGGTATCGGCGGATTTTCAGCTGCTGGCGGGGACCAATCGCGATCTGGGCGAGGATGTCCGCAAGGGAAGGTTCCGCGAAGATCTTTATGCCCGGCTCAATCTCTGGACTTTCCAGCTGCCGGCTCTTCGCGAGCGCAAGGAGGATATAGAACCCAATCTCGACTTCGAACTCAGGCGCTATCTGGAGAGGGAAGGCGAAAATATCACCTTCAACAAGGAGGCGCGCGAACGCTATCTGACGTTTGCAGCCGGCCCGCAAGCCGTCTGGAGTGCCAATTTTCGCGATCTGTCCGCCTCGGTGACACGCATGGCGACGCTCGCCCCACATGGCCGCATCACGGCCGAGGTCGTTGACGACGAAATCAATCGTCTAAGATCATTTTGGCGCCGCGTGACCGATGACGATGGAACCTGTGCGATCATTGACGATGTGCTGGGCGCAGAAGCTGCCGCTCGCCTTGATCATTTTGACGCTGTGCAGCTTGCAACCGTTCTTCAGACCTGCCGCGAGCATGCAACGGCGAGTTCTGCCGGCAGAGCCTTGTTTGCGATCTCGCGATTGGAAAAGAAAAGCAGCAATGACGCAGATCGTTTGACGAAATATCTTGCGCGCTTCGATCTCAGATTTGAGGACGTTCAACCAAGGTGACTGACGGCTCGGCAGTGCCTCTATCTAACGGCCGCAAGACGAGTTTCCCAAGTTCGCTGGTAAACGGAATGTTCTCGAAGACTTAGCGATTTCATAGGCTATTTGAACTGCCGCACCGATGGTTCTGTTCCCTTCAAGAGCCCTGCTATTTGCAATCAACATGGCTCCATAACCTCAGGTTATCCTTTCCGCTATTTTTTTTCGACTCCCATCCCCGTCTGTCACTGCTAGAGTTTGCCCAACAAAAAGTGGGAACACGGTGTTTTCGTAGGAAAGCACCCCATAACGCAGATATTTTCGACGCTATGAACCATGGGCCTTTCACGCCCATGCTGATGCGTGCGCTTTATCGGGAGTCGACGGTATTGGTTACCTCGTACGCACTAGGGATGGCTGAAGACTTGCACTCCGGCGAAAGTTTGGAGCGTGGTCGGAGATGAAGGCAACGATCAGTAAAGCTCTCATTGGCCTGCATTCGCTCAGCAAGAATTACGGAACTCACACGGTTCTGGACCGGATCGATCTCGAAGTCAGTTCCGGCGAGGTTCTCGCGATCATCGGTCCCAGTGGTTCGGGAAAGAGCACGCTGCTTCGCTGCATCAACTACCTCGAGCAGCCGTCGGGCGGCACG
>NZ_JAELTU010000404.1 GCF_016429015.1 Rhizobium sp. ASV20 | reverse complement strand
AGCGGTTCCGGTCTGAAAATGTCAGTGATATCGCATCGACGCGCTTGGCTCTATCGGACTGCCTACTGGGCGTAGTCAAAGCCGGCCCTGGGTGCGAATACAGCACTCCTGGGAAAAAGGTGTCTCGGATCAGGAGGCAAACATACGGCTTCTAAGCGCAGGTGCCAATACGCCCGTTGCGCGCGGCGCGAGCACGCCATTGAAGCTATTCGTCGGGCATTTGATCTAACTCAATGCGATGGTGCATCGCCGGGTCCATAGATTTCCGATTAACGCACCGAAGTCTGGATCGATACTATGCTTAGAGGAAAGCGCGACAGTTTCGGCGGCTCGCCCGGTCACCCAATTCCGTCTATGGATGAGGTTGGGGGCCGAACCCTTATTCTGCGAGTAGTAGCGATCGCCGCACTTGCGAGGCTTCTGAAACGTTATGACGAAAGAGGTAGGGCCACCCTGGTTGCAGCGCTTCGCCGCGCAACCAAAAGAAAGTGTGAGCAGGCAAACCTCAACGAAGCCGACATCGCTGCGGCCTCGGAATATGCTCAAGCGTTATTCGAAGAAGCATCTGCCCGTGCGGATCGAGACCATTCTTAAAGCAACCATGCCTGTTTTGTTGCTATGGCATGAATTACGCTCAGCGATGAAAATTCTGGGCTGCAAGGTAGGTGCTTCTCTGCGCGATTCATTCGAGAAGCAGTCGCTCGACACGGGCAGAACTCTGTCAACATGAGCGCAAAGTCAGCGAGTGCCGTGAATAAGCTCCGCCGGAACTGTTTGAGGTAGAATCAATGAATGTCCAAGAGATGTCCTACGACGAGTGTATCGCACTCATCAAAAGAGAATGGCTTGCGAGACTTGCGTGTGCGGACGGGAATGTCCCCTATATTGTTCCCGTTCAATACGCTTTTGCTGGCGACAAACTATACGTTTTTACCTTGCCAGGCAAAAAGCTGAAAATCATGAGAAGAAACCCTCATGTCTGTCTTCAGATCGATCAACTGA
>NZ_JAELTU010000403.1 GCF_016429015.1 Rhizobium sp. ASV20 | reverse complement strand
TCTGCCTTTTGCCATGAGGAAGCAGTTGGCTCTCCAGCCTGTCTCTCAAGCTCGTCAGGTCGACCGGCCTGCCGGCGACACGCTCCATCGCGCCGATCGCCAGATCGCTTGCGACATAGTCTGACTTGTGACCCAGGTTATGGACCACCAAAAGTCCTGCGCCTCTGATATCTCGTGCCAGGTGTTTCGCATGGATCTCGGGCGACACGATGCCATCGGCATCGCCGGTAATGATGATCGTCGGCGCCCTGATGGCGCGATACCCTCGCGAACCTACCTTCGCCCAATCGCTGAGCGCTGCAATCTCTTCGGCGTTGCGCTGGAACGTCCTTGGCCGGAGCGCGTAGAGTGCCCGCGTTTGTGTGATGTAGCCGGCCGGTCGTGGATTGGGCGCGAACACGCTCTTCGTCGCGCTGTCGATCGCCAGCAATCCGAGAGGCGGAACAACGAGCGTGCTGAACAACGCACCGGATACCGGCGTGGCGGCGGCATTGTAGTACCAGGAAACGCCGCCTTTCCAGGGATAGACAGCGGGCGACAGGAAGACGAGCCCGGCAACCATGTCTGGATGGCGGACGGCCAGTTCCGCTGCAATGGCACCGCCGAAGGAATGACCGACGACAATTGCTCGCCCAATCCCCATGCACTTCATCAACCGGGCGATGGCATCGGCTTGGCTATCCGGGAAGATGTAGCTTTTGCCGCCGAAATCAGAACTGCCATGACCGGGGCGATCAACAAAAAGCAATTCTGCCCTGCCCGCCAGCTTAGCTCTGAAGGACAGCATGGGGTCATAGAGACTAGTACTAGCCCCATGAATGAAGACAATAGGTGGCAGGTCGGCGTGCTTTCCCGCTGGGACGAGAATGCTGTTGAGCTTGATGTCGCCAACATCGAGCCGAACAGGCGGCGGCGATGGCTCTTTCGCCGCCAGCAAACCGCTACTGGCCAACAGGCTGACTGCGATGGAGGCGATGAAAAACCGAAAAAAACCTCTTGAACTCTTCATGGATCAGAGCGCACGTGCTTT
>NZ_JAELTU010000402.1 GCF_016429015.1 Rhizobium sp. ASV20 | reverse complement strand
AGCTTGTCGGTGATGATGCGCTTGGGCGCCAAGCCCTGTCTCTTCAGCAAACGGACCAGCAATCGCTTGGCTGCCTGGGTGTTGCGGCGAACCTGAACGATTTCATCCGGGACATATCCGTCTTGATCCACGGCGCGCCACAGCCGGCACTTTCTCCCTCCGATGCGAACGACAGCCTCGTCGAGATGCCACACGTCATTGGAAGAAGGCGATTTGCGGTGCAACCGCGCAGTGATCATGGAACCGTGCGACCTACACCATCGGCGGATCGTTTCATACGAGACTGCCACACCGCGCTCCAGCATCATTTCCTCGACTTAGCGTAGGCTGACATTGAACCGGAAATACAGCCAGATTGCACGGGCGACGATTTCAATAGGGAAGCGATGATTCTTGTAGGTCGGCGTCGCGCTGTTCATCCTGCCCGACTACCGCAAATCGATTGACGAAAAAACAATGTGACAACACCGGCACCTCAGTTGCGCCGAAATTGCGTAGGGCCTAAGTCTGGGTAGACAGCACGCGGTATCGGCAGCCGTTTTGCCATAATGACTTTACGCAATTGGCACCGTCAAACCGACCTTCACGCGATCCATCACAACAAGAGTCCGAAACCATTTTATATCAGGGTCATCATAGAATAGGCGTTGCGCAATTACCTGATATTCCTCCATTCGTCGCAACGGTGAATATCAAGACAAAGTCAGTCTTACCGGTAACATAATAACATTGCTGGATCTCTGGCGTCGAAAACTTCGCTTTCAACGCGTTCATGCCAGGCCCGCCGCCGCAAATCCGGGACCAGCCGTTCCTGGCGAATGGACGAGACCTATATACCTGTCTCTTATACACATCTGACGCTGCCGACGAAATTCTTAAAAAGGGGGGGGGGGGGGGGGGGGGGGGGGGGGGGGGGGGGGGGGGGGGGGGGGGGGGGGGGGGGGGGGGGGGGGGGGGGGGGGGGGGGGGGGGGGGGGGGGGGGGGGGGGGGGGGGGGGGGGG
>NZ_JAELTU010000401.1 GCF_016429015.1 Rhizobium sp. ASV20 | reverse complement strand
TCTCGACGATATCGAGGCAAATTCGGAAACCTGGCTGAAATCGTATGGCCGGGTGCCGCGTTTGCGCGCCGCCCTGCATGGAGGCAGTATTGTCACGGCCGAAATCGGTGTCGAACACCACAAGATCGCCTATTTCGGCGACACGGTGAATACCGCAGCGCGGCTGGAATCGCTTTGCAAGACGCTGGAACGCCAGGTGCTGATTTCGAGCGATCTTGCCGCAAGGCTCGAGCTTCCCGAAGCGATCATCAAGGAAGAGCTGGGTGAGCATGCCGTGCGCGGTCGCGATCAGCATCTCGGCGTCATCGCGCTGCATACGCAAGACCGGCAAGCTCTGAAGGCCGCCAACGGTAGATCGTAGGCGATAGAAATCCTTAGCTGTATCGCAGACACCAATGCGCGCCTGAGCTTCACACCCTATGGGTTGTCCACAGTCACCAAAACTTCACCCAGGCGTTAATTCGCCGACACGGCTCACCTGTTAAGCGGAGGTGTTTTCGCCACTTCCCACCAACCAGGTGACATGATGACAAGAATTCTTTCTGCCTCCACGGCACTCTTCATTTTGCTTTCCGTATCCGCTCAGGCCGACGAACAGCAGTTCAAGGCGAAGCTCGTTGGCCAGGCTATCCTGCCAGCCAACACAATCGCCACCGCCCCTGCGGACGCGGCGGACTTCCTGAAAACCTCCGGCAAGTTCACCACACCGGACCGCAAGCGCACCGAGGCGCTCGGCTCGATGGCCGGCAAGGATGGTGCTCGTATCACCGACGTCAAGCTGCCTTTCGCCGGCCAGCCGATCCAAGGTTTCTCGGGGATCAAGACCATGCCCGACGGCACCTTCTGGACGCTCTCCGACAACGGCTTCGGCACCAAGCAGAACTCCAGCGACGCCATGCTCTTCCTGCACCAGCTCAAGTTCGATTGGGATAGCGGCAAGGTCGACGTGGTCAAGAACCTGTTCCTGTCCGACCCGAACAAGAAGGCTCCCTTCCCAATCGTTATGGAAGGCGCCGACAAGCGCTATCTGACCGGCGCCGATTTCGACATCGA
>NZ_JAELTU010000400.1 GCF_016429015.1 Rhizobium sp. ASV20 | reverse complement strand
CAGCGGCAAAGCCGAGCGTGTCGTTGACCAGTTTGTAGCGATCGATGTCGATCACCATGACCGTCGGTCTGAGCTGATTGCCTTCGGAGGCGAGCGTCAGGACGGATTGCAGGCGGTCGAGGAAGACCTGACGGTTTGGCAATCCGGTGAGATTGTCATGCACCGCGTCATGCAGCAGCCGCTCGATCGAATTCTTCTGCTCGGTGATATCAACGATAGTGCCGACGCACCGAATGATTTCGCCGTTCGAACCAAGCACCGGCCGGGCGCGGATCGACAGCCAATGGAAGTGGCCATCTTCGGCACGAATGCGGAACTCGTGGTTCAGCCGGCCGCGCCTGTGTTCCAGCAATACGTCGAGCGTCGCTCGGAAGCGGTCGCGATCATCGGGATGCAGCCGCGGCAGCCAGTTGCGCGCCGCGCCATGCATGCTGCCCGGCGAAAGGCCGAGTTTCATCGATATGTCGGGCGTCGTGACGACACGGTCGCGCGCCACGTCCCAGTCCCAGACGGTATCGCCGGAGCCGGTGAGCGCCAGGGATTGCCGTTCCAGATCCGAGAATAGACCCTGCTGGAAGGCACCGCCGGCAAAGGCGTGCTGCATGACGGTGAAGCCGATCAACAGGACGATGAGCACGAGACCGCCGCCGAGCGCCGGCTGGATGATGTCATTGTCGAGCTTGCCCATGACCGTCATCCAGGCTCCGAACAGCCAGACGAGGATGAGCGCCCAGGCGGGCACGAGCAGGATAGCGCGGTCGTAGCGGCTGAAGCCGAGATAGATGATGAGCAGCAGGCCTGCCGTCGCCGTCAGCGCCAGCGACAGACGCGCAATACCGGCCGCAATCGATGGATCGTAGATCGCCACACCGAAGAGCAGGGCAAGGCCAAGCACCCAGGCGAGTGTCACATAGCCGAGATGGGCGTGCCAGCGATTGAGGTTCAGATAGGTGAAGAGGAAGATGACCAAACTCGACGCGAGCGCCACCTCCGCACAGGCGCGCCATATTCGCTGGTCGCTGGAGGTGATGCTGATGAGCTTGCCGAGGAAGCCGAAGTC
>NZ_JAELTU010000399.1 GCF_016429015.1 Rhizobium sp. ASV20 | reverse complement strand
GGGCGAGCCGCTGTTGCTGATACGCAAATAGCAGGCTGCCTATTGCCGAACGACAGCCAAAACTTCAGGTCAGAGACGTGCTCGGCTGTGGGGCCAACGCAACCCAATGGACAGCAGTCTGGTTGCGTGCCCACTATAACTCCTTAGGTATGCCATCGAGATTGACGCTGCGGTGATATCTCGTTGATCGGGCATCCGTCCTGCTGTTTCGACGGAAGAAGTGCAGGCCTACACAGGCTGTGTAAGTCGCTTTTGTAAACGCGCCGGTTTCGCTGAAGAGGCAGACGGACTTTTGCCGAGAAAAGGAAGGTGCAAGCGCACCTCCCCAAAACTCACAGACACTGAGGAAACTACGGGCTGACCTTAGTGAACCGCGGGGTCCGCATCATCAAAGAACGACCGGATGCCGTCACGCGCAACCGTTGCCAGGAACTCGTCGAAAGCCTCGCGGTCGGTCGCGAAAGGTTCTTCCCATTCGATCAAATCTTCTTCCGGCGTGATGACTTCCATCCGCCAATCGCCATTGGTGCCGGCGGGGCGAAAGATATCGACCAAAACGGTGACGTCGTCATCGGTGAACTCGCCCGAGAGTTCGGAATGTTCGAGTTTGGGTTTCTTCGGCTTGCTGGTCATGTTTTTCCAAGGGCGCGATTATGTTGAAGATCGTGGCTGACACCAAGAAGGCATCGGCATCCACATATTAGTCTGCAACCGCCGCTTTTCCATAGCGGAGACAATATGCCGAACAAGTTCCTGGGAAAAAAGTGGTGCCCCCGGCAGGGTTCGAACCCGCGACCCCCTGATTACAAATCAAGCAAAAAGTAAAATACAACTTTTTCGCTTCGTAATCCAGAAATCAGTAATCCGACCTATCCTGCTGATATGGCTGCAAAAAGTTAAAATTCTTCCAATTTCCAAAAGCTTTCGCGAACCTCTGCGGCTCTACATGTTTCAGTCTTGCACAAGAACCATGGTGGCTCCAGGGTGGCCCCATTCAGAGTTGGTGGCCTAAAAAAATCAGGAGGTCTAAGTGGCCGAATACTTCGATAGGAAGACCGTTGAGAAGGCACGATCGGCTGCACAGTCACGTAC
>NZ_JAELTU010000398.1 GCF_016429015.1 Rhizobium sp. ASV20 | reverse complement strand
AAATGGCAAAGAGTAAGTTTGAGCGCAATAAGCCGCACGTCAACATTGGTACGATTGGGCACGTTGACCACGGCAAGACGTCTTTGACGGCAGCGATCACGAAGTACTTCGGCGAGTTCAAGGCGTACGACCAGATCGACGCTGCACCGGAAGAGAAGGCACGTGGTATCACGATCTCGACGGCGCACGTTGAGTATGAGACGCCGAACCGTCACTACGCTCACGTCGACTGCCCCGGCCACGCTGACTATGTCAAGAACATGATCACGGGTGCGGCACAGATGGACGGCGCGATCCTGGTTTGCTCTGCAGCTGACGGCCCGATGCCGCAGACCCGCGAGCACATCCTGCTTGCTCGTCAGGTTGGCGTTCCGGCAATCGTTGTGTTCCTGAACAAGGTCGACCAGGTTGACGACGCTGAGCTTCTGGAGCTGGTCGAGCTTGAAGTTCGCGAACTTCTGTCGTCCTACGACTTCCCGGGCGACGACATTCCGGTTGTCAAGGGTTCGGCACTTGCTGCTCTTGAAGATTCGGACAAGAAGATCGGCGAAGACGCGATCCGCGAGCTGATGGCTCAGGTTGACGCCTACATCCCGACGCCTGAGCGTCCGATCGACCAGCCGTTCCTGATGCCGATCGAAGACGTGTTCTCGATCTCCGGCCGTGGTACGGTTGTGACCGGCCGCGTTGAGCGTGGTATCGTCAAGGTTGGTGAAGAAGTCGAAATCGTCGGCATTCGTCCGACGTCGAAGACGACGGTTACCGGCGTTGAAATGTTCCGCAAGCTGCTCGATCAGGGCCAGGCTGGCGACAACATCGGCGCACTGGTTCGCGGTGTTAACCGTGACGGCGTCGAGCGTGGTCAGATCCTGTGCAAGCCGGGCTCTGTCAAGCCGCACAAGAAGTTCATGGCAGAAGCCTACATCCTGACGAAGGAAGAAGGCGGCCGTCATACTCCGTTCTTCACGAACTACCGTCCGCAGTTCTACTTCCGCACGACGGACGTGACGGGCATCGTTACGCTTCCGGAAGGCACGGAAATGGTTATGCCTGGCGACAACGTCACCGTTGCTGTTGAGCTGATCGTTCCGATCGCGATGGAAGAAAAGCTTCGCTTCGCTATCCGCGAAGGCGGCCGTACCGTCGGCGCAGGCATCGTTGCCTCCATCGTCGAGTAATCTTCG
>NZ_JAELTU010000397.1 GCF_016429015.1 Rhizobium sp. ASV20 | reverse complement strand
GCCTTCGACGAGTTCGCGCATACCGGCGCGCTCGACTGCCGAGATATGAACGAAGGCGTCAGCGCCGCCGTTGTCAGGCTGGATGAAGCCGAAGCCCTTCGTGGAATTGAACCATTTTACTGTGCCAGTGGTCATGATGAACCCTTTCAAAGCATAGAGTGACGAACTGCGGAGCGGATGCCACGCAGGTAAAGACCGACTATTTTTGAGAGGGAAGTTCGCTTAGAGCACGGTGCCAATCGTGCGGTAGACAAAGCTCGGCAAGCAAAAGATCGATAATCGTTCTATACGGGGTCAAAAACGCCTCGTCAACGCTTAGTTTTCGCTGGATGCATATTGCCTGTTATGGTTGCACTTCACCACAATCACTCGGTGCCAGACGATCGCTCGCCGCACCGATCATCAAATGGCATAAGACTTATTAGGAACCGTCCGCTGCTTATTGGCTCTGACCAACGCCTCACATCCTACGAAGGCGCGAGGATGGACATATCACAGCAATGCGCTATCTTCTTCTCATCGCCAGCAGACGAAACCGTAGGCGCTGGCGACTGAGGGCTAAGAGCTCCCGCCTGCATGTGCAGGACCCGCTCATGGTCGATGATTCCGCCGATAAATCTCAGAAAATCATCAGCGGAGACGGGCGTCAGCTGCTTGTTCTTATTGCTGAAGACGAATTCCTTATCAAAGCAGATCTCGAAGATGTCGTGAGGGATGCGGGCTTCGAGCATCTCGCCCTATCGAATGCGGACGAGGCTATCCTTGCGTTGGAGGAGAACTCGGCCCGCTTTTGCGCCGTGATAACCGATATCAGGATGCGAGGAGAGGCAAACGGTTGGGATTTGGCGCGGCGAGCTCGCGAACTGCAGCCAGTCATGCCGGTGATCTATATGACTGGCGACAGCGCCCAAGACTGGGCAGCCCAGGGCGTTCCCAATAGCGTCTTGCTTCAGAAGCCTTTTGTCCACGCCCAGCTCGTCACAGCATTGACCACTCTTCTTAACGATGCTGCCACGAGCGGGATCGGCCAATAGGGTGCGAGCATAAAGGATCTGGATCAGCTCAGGACGCTCAAGCTTTTCTCATCAAGGAATTGGAGTTCCGTGCAGTCGCGTTGGGCAAGCCAACGGCGGCAAGGACGTTCATGGATCCGGAGAATTCAATCGGCCTGCTCAGAGTGTTCGAGCCGAGGAGC
>NZ_JAELTU010000396.1 GCF_016429015.1 Rhizobium sp. ASV20 | reverse complement strand
GATCGAGCAAACCTTTGAGCGCCTGTACGGAAGACAAGTCAGAAGGGGCCGCGCTTTTTACGCGCTGCGCGACCCGCTGGATGTGTCGGATCTCCGCATCCGCTGTGAACGAGCACCAATCTGGGACAGAGCCCTCGAGATCGATTGGATCGATACTGAGATCGAAGTCCGCTGCCTTCGGCGTGCGTTTCCAGGACAGGCGACCGCCGCGAAGCCGAGGAACAAAATCTACCGAGGAACCCCAACGCGCCGAATACTGCGCGCCTTTCAGGGCTTGGAACTCGATGATCTGGCGGATTGCTTGATGTGGGTCGCTAACCCAACGTCTGTCTGAAACGCGAGTGAAGTCGGTCGGGGCGGCCTCTTGAAGTGCTTTCAGAAATTCGCTTGAGAATCCTCGCATGTAATCTCGTCCAAACAGATTTGTGCTGGGATGAATTCCGCGCCGGGAGAGCCAATGGGTGATGCGCTTGTTTCCCGTTATCGTAGCTGCCGTGACATTTAAAGCGCTAGATTTGGCGATGCATTCACGCGACGCGCTACAATAGCGCTCCCTTTCACGCCCGGTCGTCCGTTGCTTCCAATTTCAAAGATCCATATGCCTAAACTGCGATAAATCCTTGCCATCGTATCTTGGTTGCGAGCGCCAGACGATCAGTCTCTTGTCTGAAGTCCCTTCCGTATAGGAAAGGCCATCGCTCGCAACTGCGACGAAGTCGAACAAGAATATCAAGTTGCTCGCGAATACGACCTCGTTGCCGGATATGATTGGCCGTTCGCCTAAGGACGCGGCGAGATGTCTGATGACGTCCATCGCCGGTGATCCGAAAATCCTGTAACCATCGTAGTTCAATCGGTCGACCGAAGCATCCGCCGCGATCTCGAACAGTCCGGCCTTGTCATACGCCAACCTTAGGCCGCCTCGTGTTTCAACTGGAACGCTGGGAATTTCAACGATTGCCTGCGCGATGAACGCACCCCCGGGGTTGCTGGTTTCGAACGTTCCGTCTCCACCATCGAGTGCGGTGTCGCTATCTTGCAGGCCGGTTGCCGTTCCGTAGACCGCGAGATGTTGGTTTCCACGCGGAACTGAGCCGGTTTTTCCACCGAGAAGTGAGCCACCTCTGAGTATGGTTTTCTGATCAGGATTTGGTCAAGAGATTGGCTTTTTCTCCTCTCTTTTGGGCTGCGGCGGCC
>NZ_JAELTU010000395.1 GCF_016429015.1 Rhizobium sp. ASV20 | reverse complement strand
TATTCGAAGGGCGCCAGCACCGAGACGGGTGCCTGGCGCATGCCCTCGAATAACGCGAGCTGGCCAGCGCCGGCGATGACACCGGTGAGCGCGAGCAGGACGATCTGGAACGGCGTCGGGGTGTGCCAGTAGGCGATGGCCATGCCGGCGGTCAGGATGATGAAAAGGATGTTGGAGACGGCCATCTGAATGTGGCTCTTCTCGTGCAGTGCGGTCTTGCGCAGGAGCACCATGCCGCTTGCCCAGAGCACGGCTGCCTGCAGCGCAAGATAGACCGGCCAGGAGATCGACAGCCCCACGGGATTAGAGGCGATCACCACGCCGCAAAAACCGACGCCGACGGCCATCCAGCGCGCAACGGTGACCTTTTCGCGCAGCACGATGGTAGCGAGAATGGTCCCGACGATCGGCGCAGCGTAATAAAGCGTCGTCACTTCGGCGAGCTGCAGGTATGAGGCCGCCGTATAATAGGAGATCCAGGCGATCAGGATGATGATGCTGCGCAGGATCATCGGCTTGATGATCGGAGAGCGCGCCACCTTGTAAACGAGAGCGGGGCCTTCGAAGACGAAGCAGCCGGCGAGAATGGTGCAGCTCCGGATGAACAGAACCTGCCAGACCGGGATCGAAGAGACGAGCAGCTTCACCGCCGAATCGTGGGCGGTAAACAGCATGTAGGCAAACACCGTAAGAAGGATGCCGTAGCTGATAGGGTTTTTCACGGGGGAGCACCAAGGGATAGCCGGCATATGACGGCTGAAGAATCTTTCAGGCCTCAACCGATAGGATCCTACCTTTTCGCCGTCAATAGCGCTTTTTGCCAATGCCGTTCGCATATGAATTATTTATTTGAGGTTGTGACGTCTTTGCCTCCGCTTTAACAGAGGGAGACGAAACGTGACCGGTGCTGCTCTCTTCCGACGTTGAGATTTCAATCGATTTAAATAGACTGCGGCACCGATTTGGAGGAATTCTTATGGACGACATGACGAGATTGGAGGGGCTGGAAGCCCGACGAAGCGGATTTTTCACAAAACCGCGTGCGGCCGTTTCGTTGATGTTCCTGTTTAACGGCTTCCTGGTCGGTTGCTGGGCGCCGAAGATTCCTGAGTTTGCCGAGCGCCTGCACCTGTCGAAATTCGAGCTTGGCCTGATGATTCTCGTCTTTGGCGTCGGCTCGCTGACGATGATGCCGCTTGCCGGCGCGCAGA